>NZ_JAUSMI010000066.1 GCF_030645145.1 Microcella sp.
TCGGTCTCCCTGCGCGCCGTCGCCGAGGGCGGCCGGCATGGCGCCGGCGCCTGCTGCTGCCGAGGAACGCGGGATCCCCGCACGGGCCTCGAGTGCCGCGCGCGCAGGAAGGGGCGCCGAGCCTCGGCGCTCCACACAGGCCGCAGCGCAGGCAGCGGCGAGCCGCCCGGCCACGTCCTCACCCGCACGCATCGTGAGTATAAGGGCCGTCGCGAAGACGTCGCCCGCGCCCGTCGTGTCGACGACCTCGACGCTCGGCGCGGGGCGGTGGCCGGTCGCGGCGCCCGCTGACGCGGGGGAGCCGTGGGCCGGGCGGCGCGCGAAGACCGCGCCCTCGCCGCCGAGAGTGATGACGACGCTGCGGCAGCGGGCGAGCAGGGCGACCGCGGCAGCGGCCGCCGAGGTCGGGTCGTCGACGGGCTCCCCGGAGAGATCGAAGGCCTCGGACTCGTTGACGACCAGGGGGTCGCACAGGGCGAGGAGGGCATCCGGCACCGGCGCGCTCGGTGACAGGTTCAGAACGACGCGACCGCCCGCCTCCTCGACGGCGGAGGCCGCAGCCGCGACCGCATCGACGGGCACCTCGAGCTGGGCGAGCAGCACGGTGCCCGAGCCCGCCAGCGCCTCGAGCGCGTCGACGACGGACGCGACGGCGACGCGCCCGTTCGCGCCCGGAGCGACGACGATCGAGTTCTCGCCGTTCCGGGCGAGGGTGATGAGGGCGACGCCGGTGGGCGCCTCCGCGGAGATCTCGACGTGCTCGACATCGACCCCGCCGGAGGCGAGCGCGTCGAGGAGGGCGCGGCCTCCCGCGTCGTCGCCGACCGAGCCCAGGAAGACGGGCCGGGCACCCTGCCGCGCCGCCGCGAGAGCCTGGTTCGCGCCCTTGCCTCCGGTGGCGGTCACGACATCGCCGCCCAGGACGGTCTCTCCCGGATGCGGATGCCGCTCGACCGCGACCGTGTAGTCGATGTTCGCGGAGCCGAGGACGACGAGGGGGGCGCTCATGGGCTCCATGCTGGCAGAGGGCCCGGCTCTAGGCTGGGCGCATGACCGAGACCGCCGAGACCGCCGGAACCGTCGCCGCGACGCGCACGGGAGTCGCCGTCGCGCAGTTCGCGCCGGGAAGCGATCCCGACGCCAACCTCGCGAGCATCCGGGCGCTCGCGGCCACCGCCGTCGAGCGCGGGGCGGGCCTCGTCGTCGCGCCCGAGTACAGCTCGTACTTCGTCCCCGATCTCGGCGCCGACTGGGTCGCCGCGGCCGAGCCGCTCGACGGCCCGTTCGTCGTCGGCCTCGGAGGCATCGCCCGCGACCTCGGCATCGTGCTCGTGGCGGGCCTCGTCGAGACCGGCACGCGGCCCGACCGGTTCCGCAACACGATCGTCGCGGTCGGCGCTGACGGGGGAGTCGTCGCGGTCTCGCGCAAGCTCCACCTCTACGACGCCTTCGGCGCGCGCGAGTCCGACTGGGCCGAGGCCGGCGCCATCGAGCCGCCGCAGCTGTTCGCCTTCGCGGGCCTGCAGGTGGGCATCCAGACCTGCTACGACGTGCGGTTCCCCGAGGTCACGCGCCGCCTCGTCGACGCCGGAGCCGACCTCGTGCTCATCCCCGCCGAGTGGGTGCGCGGCCCGCAGAAGGAGCACCACTGGCGCACGCTCGTCACGGCGCGCGCCCTCGAGAACACGATCTACGTCGCGGCGGCCGACCACGCCCCGCCGATCGGCGTCGGCTGCAGCCTCGTCGTCGACCCCATGGGAGTCACGATCGCGTCGATCGGCGAGCAGACGGATGCCGCGGTCGCCTTCCCGACGCGCGCCCGCATCGACGAGGTGCGGGCCGTCAATCCCGCCCTGGGGCTGCGGCGCTTCGGAGTCGCGCCCCGCTGACGCGCGCTCGTGGGCGCGCTCGCGCGACCCGACGGCTCGATCAGCGTCGGTAGGCGCTCAGCCGGCGCACCGCCTCGTCGATCGCCTCGTCGCGGCGGCAGAACGCGAAGCGCAGCGAGCTGCGGATCGCCGGGTCGGTCGTGCCCGGCGCGAACGCGGCGAGCGGGATCGAGGCGACCCCGGCATCCCGCACGAGCTCGCGGGCGAAGGCCGCGCCGTCCTCGACGCCGAGGGGCGCCGCGTCGGCCACGACGAAGTACGAGCCGCGGCTCGGCGACACCGCGAAACCCGCGCCGCGCAGGCCAGCGCTCAGGAGGTCGCGGCGACGCTGGAGGGTCAGGCTCGCTTCGCGGAAGTAGGAGTCGGGCAGTCGGAGGCCGACCGCGACGGCCGGCTGGAAGGGCGCCCCGTTGACGTAGGTGAGGAACTGCTTGACGGCGACGACCGCCTCGATGAGCGCGGCGGGGCCCGTGATCCATCCGATCTTCCAGCCGGTGACGCGGAAGGTCTTCGCGGCGCTCGAGATCGACAGGGCGCGACCGCGGGCGCTCGGCACCGTCGCGATCGGCGTGAAGGGGGCGTCGTCGAACACCAGGTGCTCGTACACCTCGTCGCTCACGACCACGGCGCCGTGCTCGGCGGCGCGCGCGGCGATGCGCTCGAGGAGCTCCGGGTCGATGACCGAGCCGGTCGGGTTGTGCGGGTTGTTGAGCAGGACGACGCTCGTGCCCGGCCCGATCGCCGCGTCGACGTCGGCGGGCTCGGGCTGGAAGTCGGGGCCGCGGAGCGGGATGGTCGCGTGCCGCGCGCCGATGAGTCCGATGATCGCGGCGTAGCTGTCGTAGAACGGCGACAGGGTCACGACCACGCCGTCCGGCGGCACGAGCGCGAGGAGCGCGGCCGCGATCGCCTCGGTCGCACCGGCCGTCACGAGCACCTCGGTGTCGGGGTCGGGAGCGGGGGAGCCGAAGCGAGCGCGATGCTCGCTGATCGCCGCCCGCAGGTCGGGGAACCCGCGACCCGGCGGGTACTGGTTGACCCCCGCCCGGATGGCGTCGACCGCGGCGTCGAGGACCTCCGCGGGGCCGTCCTCGTCCGGGAAGCCCTGGCCGAGGTTCACCGCATCGTGCGCGGCGGCGAGCGCCGACATCTCGGCGAAGATCGTCGGTCGCGTCGCGCCGTCCGGATCGAGGAGTCCCGCGGCGGCGAGGGATCGTCGCCAGGGCTCCATCGCGCTCATGCGCCCACCCTAGCGAGAGCGGCGCGGGGCGACGCGGCCGAGCGCGCGGCCGAGCGAGCGGGCGGAGCGGACGTCAGTCGTCGGAGCCGGAGCGCGACGGGATCGTGAGGCTCGTCGCCCAGTCGTAGAAGACGCGCTTGCCCGCCTCCGTGTCGGCGACATCGGCGTCGACGCTGCGCGCGAGCAGGTCGCTGATGCCGCGGATGACGAGATCGAGGTCGTCGTGGGGAGCGGTGAGGGCGAGGCCCGCCGAGCATACGGAGAGCACGGAGGAGATCATCGAGGCGTCGATGTCGCGACGGACCATGCCCGCCTCCTGGAGGCGCTCGATCATCTCGCCGCGGATGCCGACCTGGGGCACGTAGCGGAAGGAGTGGCTGTGGCGCATGATCCGGTTGAGCGCATCGCGATCGATGACGAAGAGCGTCTTCGACAGGGGCCGCTCGTAGATCCCCGCGAGGATGTACAGGTAGACGCGGGAGAGGAGCCCACCGCGCGGGTCGCGCTCGATGTGGTCGACGATGCCGGCGTACATCGCGGCGAACTCCCGGTTGAGCATCGCGACGAGCGCGTCGCCGGACGACTGGAAGAGCTCGGATACCTCGGGCTCGGAGAGGCCGGAGTGCGCCGCGATCGCCGGAATCGTCACCGCGTCGTAGCCGTCGGCCATGAGGATGTCAGCGGCGGCGGTGAGGATGCGATCGACGTCGGTCAGCGGAGCGGGCATGGAGCGTCCTCATTCGGGTGTGGAGGTGACGCCGTCATTGTACGACGGGGAGGTGGAACGGTGGGTTCACCCCTTCGGGGGGTGAGTCATCCGAGCCGGACCGGCATAGCTGTCATTGACCCGAGCGTCAGGCCGCCCTCAGAAGGGACAAATAGACTGCACAGGTTTGCGGAGGACGCTGACAGCGGCCGAAAGGAGACCTCGCCATGACCGAGAACCCGACCACCCCCGAGCCGCCCGCCCCCGAGCCGTCGGCCGGCCCGGCGCCCGAGACGACCTCCGCGCCCGAGGCGCACCCCGCGCACCCCGCGCCCGAGACCCACCCTGCGCCCGAGACCCACCCGGCGCGTCCGGTCCACGAGCCGCAGCCCACGACTGCTGACGCCGCAGCCTCGCCTGCGTTCACCACCGCTCCGGCCCCCGCTCCCGCTCC
>NZ_JAUSMI010000020.1 GCF_030645145.1 Microcella sp.
GCAGGTGTTCCTCTCCAACGACGCTCGCGCTGCTGCTCTTGCGCCGTGGCTGGAGCACTACAACACTCGACGCATCCACTCCGCCATCGGAGCACCACCGATCAGCCGAGTGTCACCAACGTGACTGCCGAGTACAGCTAGCTCCGGCGGGAGGAGACGACCCAGCCGGCCATGCCGAGCAGGAGCCCGACGCCGATGGTGACCAGGGCGCCGACGTTCGCCTCGCGATCGGTCAGCACGAGCATCCCGACCGTGATGACGCCCGCGATGATCCAGCCGATGAGGCCGATCGTGAAGGCGAGGCGATCATCGGTGCGCAGCGGCGCCGGGTCCGGCCGTCGCTCGTCGTCGCGCACCCAGAGCCGCACGGGTCAGCCCGCCGCGTTCTCGAGGACGAAGTCGATCGCGCGCGTCAGCTGGCGGACGTCGTCGGGCTCGATCGCCACGAACGTCGCGATGCGCAGCTGATTGCGGCCGAGCTTGCGGTACGGCTCGGTGTCGACGATCCCGTTGGCGCGCAGGGTCTTCGCGACCGCGGCGGCGTCGACCGAGTCGTCGAAGTCGATCGTGACGACGACCTGCGACCGGTGGTCGGGGTCGGTGACGAAGGGGGTCGCGCATGAGTGCGCCTCGGCCCACGCGTAGAGGTGATCCGAGCTCTCGGCCGTCCGGGCGCTCGCCCAGGCGAGGCCGCCCTCGCCGTTGATCCAGCGCACCTGCTCGTCGAGCATGACGAGCGTCGCGAGGGCCGGGGTGTTGAGCGTCTGCTGCAGGCGCGAGTTGTCGATCGCCGCGGTGAGCGACAGGAACGGCGGGATCCAGCGCCCGCTCGCGCCGATCCGCTCGGCGCGCTCGATCGCGGCGGAGCTCATGAGCGCGAGCCACAGGCCGCCGTCGCCGGCGAAGTTCTTCTGCGGGGCGAAGTAGTAGACGTCGGTCTCGGTGACGTCGAAGTCGATGCCGCCCGCCGCGCTCGTCGCGTCGACGACCGTGAGGGCATCGGGGGATGCTCCGACGCGCGTCACGGGAGCGCTCACGCCCGTCGACGTCTCGTTGTGGGGGTAGGCGTAGACGTCGACGCCGTCGACGACCTCGAGGGCGCCGCGCGTGCCGCCCGCCGTCTTCACGACGTGCGGGGCCTCGAGCCAGGGCGCGCTCGCCGAGGCGACGAATTTGCTGCCGAACTCGCCGAAGTCGAGGTGCGCGCTGCGCTTCTCGATGAGACCGGCCGCGGCGACGTCCCAGAAGGCCGTCGAGCCGCCGTTGCCGAGCACGACCTCGTAGCCGTCCGGGAGGCGGAACAGCTCGGCGAGCCCGCTGCGCACGCTCGCGACGAGGTTCTTCACGGGCGCCTGGCGGTGCGAGGTGCCGAGCAGGTCGTGCGCTGCGGTGAGCGCGGCGAGCTGCTCGGGGCGGACCTTCGACGGCCCGCAGCCGAAGCGCCCGTCGCGGGGGAGGAGGTCGGCGGGGATCACGGTCTCGGCCATGCCCCGATCCTACGTCGGGGCGGAGCCCCTGCCGATGACGGTTAGGCTTGCCTTGCTCCACGGAGTGCGACGGAGGAGGAGAAGGCGTGACCGATCTGGTCGACACCACCGAGATGTATCTGCGCACGATCCTCGACCTCGAGGAGGAGGGAATCACCCCTCTGCGGGCCCGCATCTCCGAGCGCATCGGCCACTCCGGCCCCACCGTCTCGCAGACGGTCGCGCGCATGGAGCGCGACGGTCTGCTGAGCGTCGAGGGCGACCGCCATCTCGAGCTCACCGCGAACGGCCGTCGCAAGGCGGTCGGCGTCATGCGCAAGCACCGCCTCGCCGAGCGGCTGCTCGCCGACGTCATCGGGCTCGACTGGTCGCTCGTCCACGACGAGGCCTGCCGGTGGGAGCACGTCATGAGCGAGCAGGTCGAGCGCCGGCTGCTCGAGCTCCTCGAGTCGCCGACGGAGTCGCCGTACGGCAACCCGATCCCGGGGCTCGAGGAGATCGGCGGAGTGGCGGCCGAGCCCTTCCTCGACGGCGTGATCTCGCTGCCGGCCGCGGTCGCCGCCGGCACGCGGCACTGCACGATCCGGCGACTCGCGGAGCCCGTCCAGTTCGACGTCGACCTTCTGCACCAGCTTCACGAGGCCGGGGTCCTGCCGGGCGCGGACGCGACGATCCGCGGAGAATCGAGCGGTTGGATCAGCGTCGAGGTCACCGGTCGGGCCGAGGGGATCGAGCTCCCGCTCGAGGTCGCGCGGCACATTTACGTCGGCGACTGACGTATTTACACAACATCTAGTGTTCGTGTCCTGATTGTGACCTTCTCGTAACCTCGCGTACACTCGCACAGTCCGACACGGCCACCCAGCCGACTAGGGCTCTGCGCGCGGCGCTCTCGCTTGCCCGTCCCGCGCGCGGACCGTGGATATACACGAAAGAGGACGGGCCGCACCAAGGAGCGGCGAGGCGCAGGAGGTCACACTCTTGATCCAAGGCACTGATTCCGGTTCCGTGAACCCGACGGAGACCGGCCGCCCCACCCCCCGCTCCCGCCGCTCCTCGCTCCGCGGCACCGCGCTCAACATCTCCGTGATGGCCGTCGCGACGGGGCTCGTCGCGACTCTCGCCCTTCCCGGCTACGCCGTGAACCCGGCGGCCAACGCCGACGGGGTCGAGGCGGCCGAGGCGATGGCGCAGCTGCGCTCGACGCAGTCGCAGACCCTCACGGTCGAGGCCGAGACGGCGCAGACCGTGTCGCGCGACCAGTTCACGGCGACGACCGAGGAGGAGCTCGCCGCCGCGCAGGCCGCCGAGGCGGCCGAGGCGGCAGCGCAGGCCGCGGCAGAGCGCCGCGCCGAGCTCGCCTCCACCTACACGGCCTACAGCGGCCCGACCGCTCAGGACTTCCTGGCCGCGCCGCCGGCCTCGTACAGCCAGAGCGCCGTCGTCAACATCGGCCTCCAGTACGTCGGCACGCCCTACCAGTACGGCGGCACGACTCCGGCCGGCTTCGACTGCTCGGGCTTCACCTCCTACGTCTTCGCGCAGGTCGGCATCGCCCTCCCGCACAGTGTCTCCGGCCAGGCCGCCATGGGCACGAAGATCTCCCGAGCGGATGCCCGCCCCGGCGATCTCGTCGTCCTGAACGACCACAGCCACATCGGCATCTACATGGGCAACGGCGCCATCCTCGACGCCCCGTACCCGGGCAAGACCGTGCAGGCGCGGCCGCTCTGGACGGACGCCTACTACATCGTCCGCATCGGCTGATCGGCCGGCGCATTCCGCACCACCCTCGTTGAACAGCCCGTGAATCGGCGCGCCCGCTCAGGCGGGTGCGCCGATTCTGGGTTAGCCTGAAGCCCTCGGCGCCATCAGAGGACATACCGGGAGAGGCCATGTGCGAGCGACGCGACATCCAAACCGTGGATGCGCGCGCCGTCTTCCGCATACGGCACAGCGTTCGCACGGCCCTGCCCTGTCGGGGCCGCGCGCGATCGAGCACTGCAGTCTGACTGCAGTGCTTTTTTTGTGCCCGTCTCCGCGGGCGCGCTGAACCTCCCGCCCGCGGTCACGCCGAGGACGCAAGGACAGCCCGCAGGCCATGCGGGCTCCGTTCATGGAGGTCAGCGGATGCGCACTCTCGTTCTCAACGCCGGATACGAGCCCCTCGCGGTCGTCTCGTTCCGTCGAGCCCTCGTGCTCGTCATGAACGGGAAGGCCGTCGTGCTCGCGCGCGACGATGCGCACCCCGTCATCGGGATCCACGACGCGTTCGAGCGCCCGAGCGTCATCGTGCTGCGGCGCTACGTGCGGATCCCGCACTCGCGGCAGGTGCCCCTCACCCGGCGCGGCGTCCTCCGACGGGACGGCAACCGCTGCGCCTACTGCGCGGCCTCAGCCACGACGATCGACCACGTCATGCCCCGTTCGCGTGGCGGCGCCGACTCGTGGGAGAACCTCGTCGCCTGCTGCCTCAAGTGCAACAACATCAAGAGCGACCGCACGCCGGCGGAGATGGGGTGGCGCCTGCGCGTCCAGCCCAAGGCCCCGCACGGGACGGCCTGGCTCGTGCGCGGCATCGAGCGCCCGCAGCCGGCGTGGGACGAGTACCTCGCGCCGCTCGCGGCGTAGGGCGGGCATCCGCCGATCGTCGCCGACCGGCGGGCCCGCCCCCGCCGGCGGTCAGCCCGCGAAGGCGTCGTCGTAGACCGCGCGGAGCTCGGGGGAGGCCTCGCCCGTGACGCCGCAGCCCGTGATGGTTCCGTCGAGGGCGCCGACGAGGAACTCGCTTCCGACCGCGAAGGGCACGCCCGAGTAGTCGGAGGAGGTCGCGTCGACCTGCGGGACCTCGACGCGGTCGGCGACCTCGCCGGCGAACGTCTCGGTCACCTCGAGCACGACGGTGCCGCCGTCGACCTCGAGCACGGTCGCGGCGAAGGCCTGATCCTGCGCGGCGATGGTCGCGGGGTCGAGCGCGAGGCAGCTGCCGCTCGCGAGTCCGCCGCCCTCGGGGGCGGCGAGCTGCTCGACGGTGGGCTCCGCGCCGCCCAGGGCGAGGGGCGCGATGATCGCGGCGGCGATCGCGACGGCCGCGGCGGCGCC
>NZ_JAUSMI010000077.1 GCF_030645145.1 Microcella sp.
CTAGCTGTACTCGGCAGGGACGTTGGTGACACAACCGTTGTGAGACAGGGAGACCTCCTGGCTTAGTGGAGCTGTCTAGTTCTTCACTGCCAGGAGGTCTCGTGTCCCACGGTAATGCCCGCTTGAACGTGCGTGGCAGGCTGCTTCTCATCGACCGCGTCATCGGGCAGGGCCGCCCGGTGGCGCATGTCGCTTCCGAGCTCGGCATCTCCCGCCAGTGCGCTCATCGATGGGTGGCTCGGTTCCGACAGGAAGGGGCGGCTGGGTTGGAGGATCGCTCCTCGCGCCCGCGCCATTCTCCGAGGAGAACTCCCGCCGATCTCGAGCACCGCGTGCTGAAGCTGCGCCATCAGCTCCGGGTCGGGCCGGCAAGGCTTTCGGAGGAGTTGGGAATCCCAACCCGCACGATCGGCGCGATCCTGCATCGACATCACATGCCCCGGCTGTCGGAGTGCGACCCCGTGACCGGCGTTGTGATCAGGGCGTCCCGCCGAACGGCGCTGCGCTATGAGCGCGACCGTCCGGGCGAGCTGGTCCACATGGACGTGAAGAAACTGGGCCGGATCCCGGACGGCGGCGGCTGGCGCGCCCACGGACGCAGCGAGCAAGTCCGCGGCCGCGGCATCGGGTTCGACTACGTCCACTCCATGATCGATGACCACTCGCGGTTGGCGTATTCCGAGGTCCTTCCCGACGAGAAAGGCGCCACCTGCGCGCAGTTCCTGTTGCGCGCTGCGGATTACTTCGCCCGACACGGAATCACGCGCATCGAGCGGATCATGACCGACAACGCTTTCGCCTATCGATACTCCCTGGCCGATGCCGCAGCCCTCCTCGGGGCGAAGCAGGTCTTCATCCGCCCGCACTGCCCCTGGCAGAACGGCAAGATCGAACGACTGAACCGGACCCTGCAGATCGAGTGGGCCTATCGGCAGGTGTTCCTCTCCAACGACGCTCGCGCTGCTGCTCTTGCGCCGTGGCTGGAGCACTACAACACTCGACGCATCCACTCCGCCATCGGAGCACCACCGATCAGCCGAGTGTCACCAACGTGACTGCCGAGTACACCTAGCGCTTCGTTGCGGCAGGCGGCGCGGGCATGACCCGCACGTCGGCGACCCGCTGCGCGATCGCGATCTGCGCGGAAGGCCGCAGCAGCACCCACGCCGCCGCCATGGCGCCGGTCGAGAGCGCGAAGAGCCCGACGCCGAGCCAGCTCTCGGCGTCGTCGACGCCTGCGTAGATGCCGTTGAGGTTCTGGCGCGCTCCGGTGAGGAGCACGAGGGCGACGTGCGCGACCGTGAACGCAAGGAAGTACCAGAGCACGAGGCGATGCGTCTGCCGCGCGGCTGCGTCGGAGAGCGGCCCGCGGGCGCGCATCCACCGCCTCGGCCACACGGGCGAGAGCCGGAGCCCGGTGAGCGTCGCGAGCGGCGCGGCGATGACGACGGTCGCGGCGTAGAACAGCTGCTGCAGGCTGTTGTACCGGGCCCAGGTGTCGTGCGCGGGCCAGTCGAGCGCGAGGTACTGCACGGCGGCGGAGACCGCGTTCGGCACGACCGCGAGGTCGGTCGGGATCAGCCGCTGCCAGTGTCCGCTCGCGACGAGCGCGACGACGTAGACGAGCCCCGTGAGCACCCACAGGGTGTCGACGACGAGGTGCCACCAGGCGTGCAGGCCGAGCCGGCTCGGGTTCTTCGCCGCGAAGGCGCCCGTCGTGCGGCGCGTCACGAACGCGGGCGGGCGCTGCCCGGCGCGCAGGTGCAGCCCGGAGCTGACGATGAAGAGCAGGAAGAAGGCGCTCAGCCAGTGCGTCCACCGCAGCCAGGCCGGGAACCCCTCGGGCGTGCCGGGCGGCGGGTCGTACGCGCCGGGGTAGGTGCTGACGAAGGATGCCCCGGCCGGGCTCTCGAGGAACGCCCTGGCCCCGATCATGGCCGCCGCGAGCACCGCGAGCGCCGCGACGACCGCGAGCACGACCGCACGGCGGCGGGAGGCGGTCGGGCGCGGCACGTGCTCCACCGTATCGCCCCGTCGGCGGGCGGGCGCTGGGGGCGCGGCAGCGATCGTGCGGGCGGCCGCCGCTACAGTGGTGCGGTGTCTGACTTCCCCTCGAAAGTGCCCGAGTGGGTGCGCTGGATCCCGGCCGTCGTCCTGAGCGCGATCATCATCGCGGCGGTGGCGTTCGCCGCCTCGCAGGGTCCGCGGCTCGCGGCCGGTCCGGGCCCGGCGGAGACGAACGAGGTCGACGATCTCAACTTCTCGGTGTTCACCGAGGAGGGGCTCGCCTTCATCGAGGAGCAGCGCATCCCGCGCCTCGATCTCCGCGAACTCCCCGTCGAGACCGAGCCTCTGGGCCTCCCCGCCGACGGCGAGCTCGTCATCGGCCCGCACCCGCAGGAACTCGATTACCGACTCGTGCTGCTCGCCTCGGGCGGCGATGGGGGAGCCCGGTTCACGACGTCGACCTTCACGATCTCGACGGAGGCGGGCGAGGTGCGCGAGCTGCGCGTCGCGCCGCCGCGGGAGATCACCTTCGGCTCGTTCCGCGACGTCGAGGCCTTCGCCGTCGAGTCGGCCGAGCGCTTCGGCTACGCGCCGATCGCCAACGGCACGCTTCTCGAGCTCGTGCTGGCGGCGCAGGAGAGCGGTCAGCCGGAGACGACGCGGACGGAGTCGGGCGATCGCATCGGGCTGCCCGCGCATCTGGAGATCACGTGCTTCGGCAATGCGTTCTGCGAGCCCGTCTTCGTCATCGCGGTCGAGTGAGGCCGCCTGCCGGCAGCCGGCTCGAGGGCGCGCCCGGGCACTCGCGCGCGTTCGTGCCCGTCCGGCCGGTAGGGTAAACTCGCATCTCGGCCCGCCTAGCGGCGCCACGGAGTCACTGCAGGGCCCGAGCCCGCAGTACCCCGGTGGGGTATGGTGTAATTGGCAACACGGCTGATTCTGGTTCAGTTGTTCTTGGTTCGAGTCCAGGTACCCCAGCGTTCCGAAGCCCCCGGTCGACCCCGGGGGTTTCGTCGTCTGCGGCGGTCGCGCGGTATCGACCCCGCGTACGCTCGACCCATGCGCCTCGGAGTCATCGACGTCGGATCCAACACCGTGCACCTCCTCGTCGTCGACGCCCACGCGGGTGCGAGCCCCGTTCCTTACCACTCCGAGCGGTCGACCCTGCGGCTCATGCGCTTCATCAACGACGACGGTGCGATCGTCGAGGAGGGGCAGAGGCTCCTCATCGAGGCGATCGGCGGTGCCGCCACCACTGTCGCGGAGATCGGCGTCGACGACGTCATCTCGACGGCGACGTCGGCCATCCGCGAGGCGGCCAACGGCGAGGAGGTCCTCGCCCGCATCGCGCGCGAGACCGGCGTCGAGCTCCAGGTGCTCTCGGGCGACGACGAGGCGCGCATCACGATGCTCGCCGTGCGGCGCTGGTTCGGCTGGTCCGCGGGCGAGATCCTGCTGTTCGACATCGGCGGCGGCTCGTTCGAGATCGCGCAGGGCGCCGACGAGTACCCGGATGCGCAGGTCTCCCTGCCGCTCGGCGCGGCGAGGGCGACCGCGCGCTTCCTGCGGGGCGACCCCCCGAAGCGCGATGCCGTGTCGGCGCTGCGCGCCCACGCCCGTGCGGCCTTCACGGAGGCGCGCGACTCGCTCTTCGCCGACCGGCCGAAGCCGACGCGCGTCGTCGGCACCTCCAAGACGATCCGCTCGCTAGGGCGACTCGTCGGCGGCCCGGCCGACCCGGTCACGGGTGCCCCCGCACCGATCTACTACACGGGCCTGCGCGAGTGGGAGCCGACGCTGCGCGAGATGCCCTCGGACGTCCGGCAGTACCTGCCCGGCATCACTCCCGAGCGGGGCCCGCAGATCCTCGCCGGTGCGATCCTGCTGCGTACCGCGATGAAGGTGTTCGATGTGCCGACGCTCATCGTCTCGCCGTGGGCGCTGCGCGAGGGCATCGTGCTGCGCTACATCGACTCGCTCGACCGGCCCTAGACGGGCGAAGGGGCACCGCCCGACAGTCGCCGTCGACCCGCAGGAGGAGCGAGATGACCGATCGAGACACCGCCGAGCCGCGCGAGGTCGAGCGGGTCAGGAAGCTGACCGACGCCGAGCTGCTGGCGGCGCGACTCGACAGGCCCATGGGCGTGCTCGGTCTGATCTTCGTCTTCGTCGTGCTCGGGCAGGTGCTCGCACGCGAGTCGTGGCTCGTGACGACCCTCACCGTCCTCGGCTGGATCTGCTGGGCGGTGTTCGTCGCCGAGTTCGTGCTGCGCGCGCACATCGCCGGCTGGAGCGCGCAGTTCTGGCGCCGCAGCTGGTGGCAGGTGCTCTTCCTCGCCGTCCCGTTCCTCCGGTTCTTCCGCGCCCTCGCGCTCTTCCGGGTCGCGCGCGTCGCGCGCGTGGTCCGGCTCGGCGGCGTGCTCTCTGCCGGCGTCCGCGGGTCGCGATCGGCGGGCCGACTGCTGACCGGGCGTCTCTCGTGGCTCGCGGCCGTGACAGCGGTCGTGATCCTCGCCTCGAGCCAGCTCTACTATCTGATCGACGGCGAGGTCGCCTACGGAGAGGCGCTGTACCAGACGGCTCTCACCACCGTGACCGGCAGCGGACTGGAGGGGGAGGACGTCGTCACGCGCCTCCTCCGCATCGCTCTCGCCATCTACTCGGTCGTCGTTTTCGCGACCCTCGCCGGGTCCCTCGGCGCCTTCTTCCTGCAGCGGCCGATCGAGGCGGCGGGCGAGGCCGCGCCGCCCTCCGACTAGCCGAGCTCGAGCGTCTCGCCCGCGACGAGCGGGAGGAACGCTCCGCCGTGCGACTCGACGACGTGCTTGATGCGCCCGTTCGCCATGGCGTTGCCGGCGTCCGAGTTGACGCGCTCATGCGTCGGGAACGCGCGCCGCGGCCTCACGGCATCGAGGTAGTCCATGACCTCGCCGATCTTGAGCCACGGGGCGCTCGCGGGCACCGCGAGGACGTCGACCGGGCCCTCCGGCTCGGTGAACGAGTCGCCCGGGTAGTAGAGCGCGTCGTTGACCATCACTCCGAGGTTGTCCACCACCGGGAGGCTCGAGTGGATGACCGCGTGGCGACCGCCCGAGAACGCGAGCGAGAAGGGGCCGGCGCTGCGGGCATCCCCTGCTGAGACGATCTGCCATGAGTAGCCGGGCAGCGACGCCGCGACCCCGGCGGGAGCGAAGAGCTCGACGCCCTCGGCGGAGGCCAGCAGCCGATCGAGGTGCTCGGCCGTGACGTGGTCGGCGTGCTCGTGCGTGACGACGATGCCGACGAGGCCGGGGGCGTCGAAGGGAGCGGTGAAGCTCCCGGGGTCGATGACGAGGCTCGCGCCCTCCTGCTCGATGACCAGGCAGGCGTGCTCGCGCTTCGTGAGGATCATGGCGCCACTGTAGTCACGCGGCCTGCACGGCGCGTCGCGTGCGGGGTGATTGCCCCGTGTACCCCCGGGGGGTATGCTTGGCGGATGATCGACGACATCAAGAAGCGCTCCCTCCACCGCGCGCGCATCCTCCAGGGTCAGATGCGCGGCATCGAGCGCATGATCGAGGCCGACGAGTACTGCGTCGACATCATCACGCAGTCGCTCGCCATTCAGAAGAGCCTCCGCAGCCTCAACAAGCTGCTCGTCGAGAACCACCTGCGCACGCACGTCACCGACATGTTCGACGCGGGCGGCGAGGAGCGCGAGAAGGCCGTCGCCGAGCTGCTCGCCGTGTTCGAGCTGCAGAACAACCGCGGCAGCTAGGCGCGCGGGTCGTCGATCGGCGCACCGGGACGTCACGCCGCTTATCGGTCAGTCGTTGCTCGCTCGTCATCGCATCGGCGCAACGAGTGCCCGATAGGCACCCTCTTGCGTCGCGCACGGGCGTTCCGCCCCCATAATCGGCAACTGTGACGACGATGCGCACGCTCGCGGTGGCGATCAACCCGACCGCGTACTTCGGCAGGGGCCGCGAGGTCGGCCCGCGCGTCGTCGCCCTCCTGCGCGAGCGCGGCCACGTCGTGCACGAGCTCATCGCCTCGAGCCTCGACGCGCTCCGCGCCGAGGCGGCCGCGCGGCTCGACTCGGGCGTCGACGCACTCGTCGTCGTCGGGGGAGACGGCATGGTCAACCTCGGCGTCGAGCTCACGGCCGGCACGGGCATCCCCCTCGGAATCATCCCGAGCGGCACCGGCAACGACATGGCGCGCGGCCTCGGCATCGCCCTCGACGACCCCGAGGCGGCGGTGCAGGGGATGCTCGCGGCCCTCGATCGCGGCCCGCGCGTCATCGACGCGGCCCGCATCGATCTCGGCGCGGCGTCGACCGGGGGTGACGGCCCGATCGCCGGCCCGGGCGCCGGCTCCCGCCGCTTCGCGTGCGTGCTCTCCGCCGGCTTCGACGCGATCGTCAACGAGCGCGCCAATCGGATGCGCCGGCCGCGCGGCCCGAGCCGCTACACGATCGCGCTGCTCGTCGAGCTCGCCCGGCTTCGGCCGATCGACTACCGGCTCGTCGTCGACGGGGTCGAGCATCGCGAGCGCGCGCTGCTCGTCTCGGTCGGCAACAACACCTCGCTCGGCGGCGGCATGAAGGTGACGCCCGCAGCGCTGCTCGACGACGGCCTGCTCGACGTCATGATCGTGCGCCCGCTCTCGCGGCTGGCGTTCCTGCGAATCTTCCCGCGCGTATTCGCGGGCACGCATGTGACCGACCCGCGCGTGGTCACGATGCGCGGGCGCCGCATCCGCATCGAGGCGGAGGGCATCGTCGCGTACGCCGACGGCGAGCGGATCGCGCCCCTGCCCATCGACGTGGAGGTCGAGCCGGGGGCGCTGCGCGTGCTCGCCTGACACCCCTCGAAAGC
Organism: Microcella sp.; assembly: GCF_030645145.1. GTDB lineage: Bacteria > Actinomycetota > Actinomycetes > Actinomycetales > Microbacteriaceae > Microcella. The sequence continues at coordinate 6,867 of NZ_JAUSMI010000077.1, forward strand.
CCGCGCTCGCGCGGATCGGAGGCGGTCGTCGCCGGTTTGGATTCAGCCTCGGACGTATGCCATACTCGTCCAGTCGCAAACGGCCCCATCGTATAGCGGCCTAGTACGCCGCCCTCTCACGGCGGTAACGCGGGTTCGAATCCCGCTGGGGTCACCACCATCGAATACCCCCGCCCAAGCGGGGGTATTCGCGTTTCCGCCCCGAGATGCTGGGGAATTGAAAAGGCGGCTGCTCGGAGCAATTTTGCAGTGCCGAGTAGCGTGGCTGCGAAGTCGAGCGCAGAGGCGGGCTTGTCGAAGTCTTCATCGAACTGGTAGACGGCCCCGTCAAGGATGACCGCAACCCGGGCCCTGCCAGTGCAGCCGGGGCACAGTCGTTACGTTCGCAACGCGCTAGATGTAGTTCCCAGTGACGTTGTTCATGCTGCCGCAAGTGCGGTGATCGGGCTTCTGTGGCCCAGAGAGCCATGGGGTCGCTGCGTGTTGTAGTAGCGAACCCATTCTGGCAGGACCGCCCGACGATGCTCACT
>NZ_JAUSMI010000078.1 GCF_030645145.1 Microcella sp.
AGTGAGCATCGTCGGGCGGTCCTGCCAGAATGGGTTCGCTACTACAACACGCAGCGACCCCATGGCTCTCTGGGCCACAGAAGCCCGATCACCGCACTTGCGGCAGCATGAACAACGTCACTGGGAACTACAGCTAGCCCGACCGAGGCGCCTTGGCGTGTCGCGCCCGCGCGGCGTACTGTCGGCAGTCGAACGTATGTTCGAGTGATCCCATCAGTCGCGCGGGCCGGAGCGCACGAGCCGATGAAGGAGGCTGCCGTGCCGGCTCCTGCCCCCACCCCCGTTCCCTCGACCGCCCCGCTCCCCGCCGCCCGCCCTGCGGTCCTCGAGCCCGCGGTCGTCTGGAGCGACGCCGACGGTCGCCCGATCCGGCTGACGTGGCAGGGCGCGCGGTGGCGCGTCACCGATCGCCCCACGGTCATCACCGAGCCGGTCGCGTGGTGGCGCCGCCTCGATCCCGATGCCCTCGCCCTCGATCGCGCGCCCCGCGAGTGCACCGGCTGGCGCCTGCAGGCCACGGCCGACGACGGTCGCAGCTGCATCCTCGACCTCCGCGACGACGGAGACCCCTCCCGCTGGTTCGTCGTGAAGGTGTACAAGTGAGGCGACGCCCGTCGCGACCCGCCCGTAGCGCCCCGCTCGTAGCGACCTGCCCGCAGCGCCCCGCCCGTCGGGCCGCGGCCATCCCGGTCCGACATAATCGGGCCATGGCACCCCGACCCTGGCGCGGCGCTCCGCTCCTCGCGGTGACGAACGACTCCGGGAGCGGCCCGGTCGTCGTCATGATCCACGGCGTCGCCTCGTCGTCGGTGACCTTCCACCACCTCGTGCCGCTGCTCGAGCCGCACTTCCGCGTCATCACGCTCGACATCCTCGGCTTCGGCGCCTCGCCCGCGCCCGAGGGGGCGACCTACACGCTCGACGAGCACGAGCGCTCGCTGCATGCGACGCTCCGCTCCCTCGGCCTCCGGCGCGACATCATCCTCGTCGGCCACTCGCTCGGCGGCCTCATCGCCGCGCGCTACGCCGCGACGCACCGGAAGGCGCTCTCCCGCCTCGTGCTCATCGGCTCCCCGATCTACCTGCCTCCGGCTCTCATCGGCGACCCCGTCGATCGCGCGAGCATGGGCGCCTACTTCTCCGTCTACGAGTTCCTGCGCTCCAACCCGCGATTCACGACGCGCGCGGCCGCGGCGCTCGCCTCGATCGCGCCGATCAAGAACGTGCTCGAGCTCACCGAGACGAACTGGACCCCGTTCATGCTCTCGCTGCAGAACGCGATCGAGTCGCAGACGACGCTCGCCGATCTCGCCCGCGTGAGCGTGCCGATCGACCTCGTCTACGGCGCTCTCGACCCCTTCCTCGCGCCGAGCGGCATCGGCATCGTCGAGCAGCTGCGCCACGTGACGACGCACCGGGTCTCGAACGTCGCGCACATCCTCCGCCCGCGTCTCGCGCAGGCGGTCGCGCGCGTTCTCGCGTCGTCCCGGCCGGAGGTCGCGATGAGCCCGGAGGCGCCGACGGCTCCGGCCTAGCTGTACTCGGTCATGACGTTGGTGACACTCGGCTGATCGGTGGTTGGCCTCCGCAGGCGGTGTGTGCTCGAGCGTAGTTGTAATGCTCAAGCCAGGGCGCGAGGGCATCGTGACGGGC
>NZ_JAUSMI010000082.1 GCF_030645145.1 Microcella sp.
GCCCGACGAGGAGGTCAAGCAGCAGCTCGCCGCGATGGAGCCGTGGGGCGAGTGGCTCGAATCGAGCCGCATCCACCTCGCCGACCTGCCCGACCGCGAGCACGTCGCGCACACCGCCGCATCCGTCACCCGCCGCCAGCGCACCTTCGGCTACACCGAGGAGGAGGTGCGGATCCTCATCGCGCCGATGGCGAAGACCGGCGCCGAGCCGCTCGGCGCGATGGGCTCCGACACCCCGATCGCCGTGCTCTCCGAGCGCCCGCGCCTGATCTTCGACTACTTCACGCAGCAATTCGCGCAGGTCACGAACCCGCCCCTCGACTCGATCCGCGAGGAGGTCGTGACGTCGATGCGTCTCGGCCTCGGGCCCGAGCGCAACCTGCTCACGGCGACAGCGCGCCACGCGCGCCAGGTCGTGCTCGACTTCCCGATCATCGACAACGACGAGCTCGCGAAGATCCAGCACATCGACTCGCGGCCGGGCAGCTCGCTCACGACGACGATCAAGGGCCTCTACCGCGTCGACAAGGGCCCGAAGGCCCTCGAGAAGCGCATCGCGGCGATGTGCGCGGAGGTCGACGAGGCGATCGCCGACGGCGCCGAGTTCATCGTGCTGAGCGATCGCGACTCCACGGCGGACCTCGCGCCCGTGCCCTCGCTGCTCATGCTCGCCGCGGTGCACCACCACCTCATCCGCACCGAGAAGCGCATGCAGGTCGGCCTCATCGTCGAGACGGGCGACGTGCGCGAGGTGCACCACTGCGCCGTCCTCATCGGCTACGGCGCCTCGGCGATCAACCCCTACCTCGCGATGGAGACGGTCGAGAACCTGGTCCGCAGCGGCATGATCACGGGGATCACCCCCGAGAGGGCCGTCCGCAACGTCATCAAGGCGCTCGGCAAGGGCGTGCTCAAGATCATGTCGAAGATGGGGATCTCGACGGTCGGCTCATACGCCGGCGCCCAGGCCTTCGAGGCCGTGGGTCTCAGCCAGGAGTTCGTCGACCGCTACTTCACCGGCACCTCGAGCGTGCTCGGCGGGGTCGGGATCGAGACGATCGCAGAGGAGAACGCGCGCCGGCACGCGCTCGCGTACCCCGCATCCGCGCCCGTCAACCCGCACGAGCGGCTGCAGACGGGCGGCGAGTACCAGTGGCGCCGCGAGGGGCCGCCCCACCTGTTCAACCCCGAGACGGTCTTCCGCCTCCAGCACGCGACGCGCGAGAAGCGGTACGACATCTTCCGCGACTACACGCGCGCGGTCGACGAGCAGGCCGAGAACCTCATGACCCTGCGCGGGCTCTTCCGGCTCAAGACGGAGGACCGCCGCCCCGTGCCGATCGACGAGGTCGAGTCGGTCGAGTCGATCATCTCCCGCTTCACCACGGGCGCGATGAGCATGGGCGCGATCAGCCCCGAGATGCACGAGACGCTCGCCGTCGCGATGAACCGCATCGGCGGCCGCAGCAACACCGGGGAGGGCGGCGAGAGCCCGGAGCGCCTGCTCGACCCCGAGAAGCGCAGCGCGATCAAGCAGGTCGCGTCCGGCCGGTTCGGCGTCACGAGCCTCTACCTGAGCCACGCCGACGACATCCAGATCAAGATGGCGCAGGGCGCCAAGCCCGGGGAGGGCGGCCAGCTGCCCGCCAACAAGGTGTACCCGTGGATCGCGCGACTGCGCCACGGCACCGCGGGCGTCGGCCTCATCTCGCCGCCGCCGCACCACGACATCTACTCGATCGAAGACCTCAAGCAGCTCATCTTCGACCTCAAGCGCTCCAACCCGAGCGCGCGCATCCACGTGAAGCTCGTCAGCCAGTCGGGCATCGGCGCGGTGGCGGCGGGCGTCGCGAAGGCGAAGGCCGACGTCATCCTGATCTCGGGGCACGACGGCGGCACCGGCGCGAGCCCGCTCAACTCGCTCAAGCACGCGGGCACCCCGTGGGAGCTCGGTCTCGCCGAGGCGCAGCAGACGCTCATGCTCAACAGCATGCGCGGGCGCGTCACCGTCCAGGCCGACGGCCAGATGAAGACCGGCCGCGACGTCATCATCGCGGCGCTGCTCGGCGCCGAGGAGTTCGGCTTCGCGACGGCCCCGATGGTCGTCTCGGGCTGCATCCTCATGCGCGTGTGCCACCTCGACACGTGCCCCGTCGGCGTCGCGACGCAGAACCCCGAGCTGCGCAAGCGCTTCACGGGCACGCCCGAGTTCGTCATCACGTTCTTCGAGTTCCTCGCCCAGGAGGTGCGCGAGTACCTCGCGGCGCTCGGGTTCCGCAGCCTCGAGGAGGCCGTCGGCCACACCGAGCTGCTCGACGTCGACCGCGCCATCCGGCATTGGAAGGCCGACGGGCTCGACCTGTCGCCCATCCTCTCGGGCCCCGCCTTCGACGCGTCGGCCCCGCGCACCAAGCGCGAGGAGCAGGACCACGAGCTCGAGGAGCACTTCGACAACGAGCTGATCCGCCTGAGCGCCGACGCGCTCGAGCACGGGCATCCGGTGCGCATCGATCTGCCGATCCGCAACACCGAGCGCGCGGTCGGCACGATGCTCGGCCACCACGTCACGATGAAGCACGGCGAGATGGGCCTCGCGCCCGACACGATCGACGTCACGCTCTCCGGCTCGGCGGGGCAGAGTCTCGGCGCCTTCATGCCGCGCGGCATCACGCTGCGTCTCTACGGCGACAGCAACGACTACGTCGGCAAGGGGCTCTCGGGCGGCCGCGTCATCGTGCGCCCCGCGCGCGACGCCGTCTTCCACGCCGAGCGCAACGTCATCGCCGGCAACGTCATCGGCTACGGCGCGACGAGCGGCGAGATGTTCATCCGCGGCATCGTGGGCGAGCGCTTCCTCGTGCGCAACTCGGGCGCCACGGCGGTCGTCGAGGGCGTGGGCGACCACGCGCTCGAGTACATGACGGGCGGTGTCGCGGTCATCCTCGGCTCGACCGGCCGCAACCTCGGCGCCGGCATGTCGGGCGGCATCGCGTACGTCCACGACCTGCGCCGCGAGCGCGTCAACCGCGACGCGCTCGAGGGCGGCGAGCTGTCGCTCGTCCCGCTCGACGCCGACGACCGCGCCGAGCTCAGCGCCCTCCTTCGGCGCCACCACGACGAGACGGAGTCGGCTCTCGCCGCTCGCCTCATCGCGGAGGGCGACGCCGCGCTCGACCGATTCGTGAAGGTTCTCCCGCGCGACTACGCCGCCGTCCTCGCGACGCGGCAGACCGCGCTCGACGAAGGCCTCGACCCCGACGGAGACGTCGTGTGGGGCCGCATCCTGGAGGTGACCGGTGGCTGATCCCCGCGGTTTTCTGAACGTGCCCGAGCGGGAGCTCCCGCCGCGCCGACCCGTCCCGATCCGCCTCATGGACTGGAAGGAGGTGTACGAGGCCGGCGACTCCGCCGTCCTCAAGCGCCAGGCCGGCCGCTGCATGGACTGCGGGATCCCGTTCTGCCACCAGGGCTGCCCGCTGGGCAACCTCATCCCCGAGTGGAACGACCTCACGTGGCGCGGCGAGGGCCGTCAGGCCATCGACCGCCTGCACGCGACGAACAACTTCCCCGAGTTCACGGGCAAGCTGTGCCCCGCTCCGTGCGAGGCCTCGTGCGTGCTCGGCATCAACCAGCCCCCCGTGACGATCAAGCAGGTCGAGGCGTCGATCATCGAGCAGGCGTGGCAGAACGGCTGGGTCCAGCCGCTCCCGCCCGAGCGCCTCACCGGCAAGACCGTCGCCGTCGTCGGCTCCGGCCCGGCCGGGCTCGCCGCGGCGCAGCAGCTCACCCGCGCCGGCCACACCGTCGCCGTCTTCGAGAAGGATGACCGGATCGGCGGCCTGCTCCGGTACGGCATCCCCGATTTCAAGATGGAGAAGCGCCACCTCGATGCGCGCCTGACGCAGATGCAGGCCGAGGGGACCCGGTTCCGCGCGGGCGTCGAGATCGGCCGCGACATCACGTGGAGCGACCTCCGCACCCGGTACGACGCCGTCGTGATCGCGACGGGCGCTCCCGTGCCGCGCGACCTGCCCATCCCGGGCCGCGACGCGCTCGGTGTGCACTTCGCGATGGAGTACCTCGCGCAGTCCAACCGCGTGCAGGCCGGCGACCGCGTCTCCGAGCAGATCACGGCCGAGGGCAAGCACGTCATCGTGCTCGGCGGTGGTGACACCGGTGCGGACTGCATTGGCACCGCCCACCGCCAGGGCGCGCTCAGCGTGACGAATCTCGCCATCGGCGTGCAACCGCCGAGCGAGCGCCCCGAGAACCAGCCGTGGCCCATGCAGCCGACGCTGTTCGAGGTGCAGTCGGCCCACGAGGAGGGCGGCGAGCGCATGTACCTGGCCTCGACCGTCGAGTTCCTCACGAACGACGCGGGCGAGGTGCGCGCCGTCGTCGTGGCCGAGACCGACTTCGTTGACGGTCGCCGCGTGCCGAAGCCGGGCACCGAGCGCGAGCTGCCGGCCGACCTCGTTCTGCTGTCGCTCGGCTTCACGGGCGCCGAGACCGCGACGCTTACGGAACAGTTCCCGCTGCCCGTGGATGCGCGCGGCACGATCCGCCGGGATGCCGACTACACGACGGTCGAGCCGGGCGTCTTCGTCGCCGGCGACGCGGGACGCGGCGCGTCGCTCATCGTGTGGGCGATCGCGGAGGGCCGGGCAGCGGCCGCCGAGATCGACCGCTACCTGCAGGGCACCACCGATCTTCCCGCACCCGTGCGGGCGACAGACCGCCCCATCGCGGTCTGACTCCATGGCGGCTCGCCGCCGTGTCTACCACCACCCCAACTCACTGAAGGACCCCATGAGACGAGCAAAGATCGTCGCGACCCTCGGGCCGGCGACGTCGAGCTACGAGAACATTCGCGCCATCATCGAGGCCGGCGTCGACGTCGCCCGCATGAACCTCAGCCACGGAACGTAC
>NZ_JAUSMI010000102.1 GCF_030645145.1 Microcella sp.
GCCCGCGGCCACGCCGCCCGCGCTCCCGCCGCGCACCGCGGCGTCACCCACCCCGCCGCGGCCCACCTCTGCCCCCGGCGGCGTCTATCGGTCAGTCGTTGCGGGCGAGTCCACCGACTCCCGCAACGGGCGACCGATAGACGGCGGAAGAGCACCACGCGCGCCGCGCGCGCCGCGCACCCCGCTCGTCGAGCGCCTCAACCCGGTCGCGGCGATCGCCGCGAGCCTCATCCCCGCGCTCATGCTCATCGTGACGCTCGACATCGTCTCGGCGGGCGTCGCTCTCGCGCTCCAGCTCGCCCTCCTGCCGCTCCTCGGCGCCCCCGCGCGGCTGCTCCTCCTGCGCCTCTCGCCCGTGCTGATCGCCGCGCCCCTCACGGCCTTCACCCTCCTGCTCTACGGGGAGGAGGGCGGCCGGATCTACGCAGAGTTCCTGCTCGTGCGCATCAGCGACAACTCGATCGAGCTCGCGATCGCGACGTTCCTGCGCGTGCTCGCCATCGGCATCCCCGCCATCGCGCTCTTCGCCCGTCCCGACGCGACGCGCCTCGGCGACGCGCTCGGGCAGAACCTGCGGCTGCCCGCGCGGTTCGTGCTCGGGGCGGTCGCGGCGCTGCGGCTCGTGACCCTGCTGCGGGATGACGCGCGCATGCTCGAGCGCGCCCGGCGCGCGCGGGGCGTCGGCGACCGCGGCATGATCCGCCGCGTGGCGGGCCTCGTGCTGTCGCTGCTCGTCCTCGCGATCCGTCGCGGGTCGAGCCTCGCGATCGCGATGGAGGCGCGCGGCTTCGGCGCGCCCATCCGCCGCACGTGGTTGCGCCCCTCGCCGTGGCGCGGCATCGACACCGCGGCGCTCGTCGTCGGCGTGCTGATCTCGGCGGCCGCCCTCACCGCCTCCCTCCTGACGGGCGAGTTCAATGCGATCGTCGACTGACCGGCCGCGCGTCACGCTCGTCGACGGCAGGTCGGGCTCGGGCAAGACGACGTGGGCGACGGCCCTCGCCGGCCGCACGGGCGCGCGCCTGCTGAGCCTCGACGAGGTCTACCCGGGATGGGACGGCCTCGAGGCCGCCGAGGCGCATGTCATCGCCCACGTGCTCGCCCCGCTCGCCGAGGGCCGCGACGGCCGCTACCGCACGTGGGACTGGGCCCGCGCTCGCCCGGGCGAGTGGCGAACGGTGGATGCGGCGCTCCCGCTCGTCATCGAGGGCTGCGGTGCGCTGAGCCCCGCCTCGCGATCGCTCGCCCACCACGGCGTCTGGATCGAGCTCGACGACGCCGCTCGTCGCGCCCGCGCGATCGCCCGCGACGGCGAGCCGTTCGCGCGCGAGTGGGAGCGCTGGGCACGCCAGGAGGAGTGGCACGCGCGGCTGCACGACCCGCGCGGCTGCGCCGACGAGGTCGTCGACGGCGGCGCCGTCGCCTGAGCGCGGTCGGAGGACCGGCCCGCTACTCGATCCAGCGGTCGAGCACCGTGAGCGGGTCGGCGAAGCGCCACGCGATCCCGGGCTCGGCGATCGCTCCCGCGGTCTCGACGCGCACCGACTGCGTGCCGCCGGGCGTCTCGATCTCGAGCCGCCCGACGCTCTGCCCGCGCAGCACCGTGCGCCGCTCGTCGAGCACGAGCCGGGTGTCGACCTCTCCCGCGTCGAAGGCCAGCACGCTCGCGGGCTCGACGGCGATCAGGTCGACCGTGCGCCCCCAGTCGGAGGTCAGCTCGCCGACGACGTCGCCGACCTCGACGACCGCGAGGGGCCGCACTCCCGCCTGGATCGACGGCACGAGCGTCTGGAGCGCCGCGTTCGCCGCGTCGTAGCCGGGCTGGCCGATCATAACCGCGCCGACGAGCACTTCGCCGACGGGGACGAGCATGACGAAGCACACGCCCGCGGCGTCGGTGTAGCTGTTGGTCGCGCCGAGCACGCCGAGTGAGGGGGCGACGGCGGCGTTGTCGTCGAAGCGCGCGCCGTTCGCGGTGAGCGGCCGCTCGCGCAGAAGATCCGCGAGCACGGGGTCGGCCGCCGTGAGCTGCGCGAGCACCCCGAGATCGCGGACGGGGGCGACGTTGGCGCGATTCAGGCCGGTCGCGTCGACGACGACGGTGTCGGGCATCCCGTTCTCGGTCAGCCAGGCGGATGCGCGCTCGACGTAGGCGTCCGTCGTGCCGAACACGGCTTCGGCGAGGAGCTCGGCCGTGTTGTTGCCCGAGCCGATCACGGTCGCGATGAGCAGGTCGCGGACGGTCCAGCTCTCCGCGAGCGAGACGGGCACGACGCGGATCCCGCTCGCCTGGAGCCCGCGCTGACGCTGCAGGTCGGCCTGGTCGATGACGAGCGTGGGGCCGGTGCGGCCGGGCTCGAGCTCGGCCTCCTCGATCGCGACGAGGGCGAGGACGAGCTTGGTGATCCCCGCGATCGGCAGGGTGTCGGCGCTGCCTCCTGCGATCGGCTCGCCCTCGGGCAGCGCGACCGCGGTCGCGCCGGCCTCGGGGAGGACGATCGAGGCGGCGCCGGCGTCGAGCGCCGTCGTGTCGAACTCGCGCTCGAGGGGGGTCAGCGGCGGGATGGGGCTCAGGAGCGCGCCCGCGGCGTACACGGTCGCGAGCACGAGGAGGAGCGCAAAGAGGCTGCTGATGGTGCGCGCGACGCGCCTCGCCGGTTCCATGCGGTCAGGGTAGGCGGGTCGGTGCGATGCGGGGGAGGGGGCGCGCCGGGCGGCGCGATCAGCCCCAGCCGAGGCGGTGCAGCTCGTCGTCGTCGATGCCGTAGAAGTGGGCGATCTCGTGCACGAGCGTGATGTGGATCTGCTCCTTGAGCTCCTCGAGATCGCCCTCGGCGGTCGCGAGAAGAGGCTCGCGGAACAGCACGATGCGGTCGGGCAGCTCGCCAAAGCCGTACTGGCCGCGATCGGTGAGAGCCACGCCCTGGTACTCGCCGAGGAGGTCGAGCGAGCCGTCCTCCGGGCGGTCCTCGACGACGAAGACGAGGTTCTCGAGGCCGTCGACCATGTCGTCGGGGAGGTCGTCGAGCTCGTCGACGACGAGCGCCTCGAACGCCTCGGCATCGAGATCGAGCGGCGCGCTGCCGTCGTCGGTCACGCTCCGCGCTCCTCGGCCTGGTCGAGCACCCGCACGAGGTCGTCCTGCATCCACGCGAGCCAGTCGTAGAGGTCGCTCATGCCCTCGCGATCGTCGCCGACCTCCATGCGCTCGGCGAGCACGAGGCGCAGGTCGCCGATCGCGCGCATCCAGTCGAGCGCGCCTGATTCGTCGAGGCGGATGCGCGTCGACGCCGTCGCGGTAGACGCGTCGGCGAGGTCGGCCGCGAACCGCGAGGCGAACGCGCCCTTGCGCTCGGCGAGCGCGCGGCGGCTCAGACGGCGCCATTCGGCGGCGGCCTCCTCGTCGTCGCGGTACGCGTCGGGCAGCAGTCGCGCGACCGCGGGATCGGAGCCGGAGAGCGCCTCGTCGTCGGCGGCCTCGCCGAGCAGCGACGACAGCTGCGCGGCGAGCGAGGCGAGGATGCGCGCCTCCTCCGGCTCGACGACGGCCTCGAAGCCGCCCTCGACGAGCACGAAGCCCCTCATCGCGGAGCCCGCTCGAGCGTCGCCCACAGCCCGTACTCGTGCATCGCCTCGACGTGCCGCTCCATCGCCTCGCGATTGCCCTCGGCGACGACGGCGCGGCCCTCGGTGTGCACCTGCATCATGCGCTGCTCGGCGGTGGGGGCATCCATGCCGAAATGACGGCGGAAGACCCACGCGACGTAGCTCATGAGGTTGACGGGGTCGTTCCAGACGATCGTGATCCAGGGCACCTCGCTCGCGTGGAGCTCGCGCCGCTCGACGTCGACGGACTCGTCGACGAGCGGGACGGAGGGGAGGGCCATGCGGCCATTCTCCCGCACCGCTCTGACAGGGGCCGACGGGCGGATGCTGCGCTCAGGCCTCGGCGAGGATCTGCTCGCGAGCCCGCGTGAACTCCTGGTCGGAGACCAGGCCCTCGTCGCGCGCCGCGGCGAGCGCGCGCAGGCGGGAGGCGACATCGGTCGCCGGAGGCGCGGCGGTCCCGTCCGGCTCAAGGGCGTCGGATGCGCCGCGTCGGTCGACGGCGTCCTTGACCGCTGCGCTCGCGACGAACGCCGTCGCCGCGTTCTCGTCGGTCACCGCGAGGAAGGTGCCGGTGGCGCCGAGGCCGAGCCGCTGCGAGGCCTGGTGCGCGATGACCATGCGGTAGATGCCGAACGCGATCGCGGCGACGAAGGCGAGCGCGAACAGCACGCCGAACAGACCGGCGACGCCGGAGAAGGCGACCACCCCCGGATCGGCCGGGAAGCCAGGCATGCCGGGGTCGGGGAAACCGCCGTCGACACCCGGGTCGAAGCCGGGGTCGGACGAGTGCCGGAGCATCATGAGCGTCACTCTAGACCTGGTCGCGGGTCGAGAGCGACGGGGTCAGGCCGACTTCTTCCGAGGGGCGGCCTTCTTCTTCGACGGGGCCTTCGACGGGGCCTTCGTCGAGCCCTTGGTCGAGCCCTTCTCCGCGCCCCGGGACGACGCCGTCGATGCCGCTCTCGATGCCGCTTTCGACGGCGCCGTCGACCGCGCCTTCGCCGACCCGCCGCCCTTCTTCCTCGCCCGGTTGGCCTCGATGCTGCGCTGCAGGGCGTCCATGAGGCTCAGCACCTCGCCGCCGGCGTCCTCGTCCTCCGCGGTCTCGCCGAAGGTCTCCTCGGTCGACAGCGCGTCGCCCTGGGCGAGCTTCGCCTCGACGAGCTTCCGCAGCTCGTCCTGGTACTCGTCGCTGAACTGCTCGGGCGCGAAGTCGGAGGCGAACGACTCGACGAGCGACCGGCTCATCTGCAGCTCCTTCGCGCCGATCCGCACCGCAGCATCCAGCGACGGGAACCGCGCCTCGCGCACCTCGTCGTCCCACAGCAGCGTCTGCAGCATGAGCACGTCGCCGCGCACGCGCAGCGCCGCGAGCCGGGTCTTCTGCCGCAGCGAGAACAGCACGATCGCCGTCCGCTCGGCCTCCTCGAGCGTCCGCCGCAGCAGCACGTACGCCTTGGGCGACGAGCCGTCGGGCTCGAGGAAGTAGCTGCGATCGAACATGATCGGGTCGATCTGCTCGGTCGGCACGAACTCGACGACGTCGATCTCCTTGCTGCGCTCGCTCGGCAGCGTCGCGAGGTCGTCGTCGGTGAGCACGACAGTCCGCTCGCCGTCGTCGTAGGCCTTGTCGATGTCGCTGTAGCTGACGATCTTGCCGCACACCTCGCACCGCCTCTGATAGCGGATGCGCCCGCCGTCGGCGTCGTGCACCTGGTGCAGCGGCAGGTCGTGGTCCTCGGTGGCGCTGTAGACCTTGACGGGGACGTTGACGAGCCCGAACGTGATCGCGCCCTTCCAGATCGATCGCATGCCCCCAGCGTGCGCGCGTCGCGAGCACACGCCAACCCCCTTGCGCAAAGGGGTGGCGGGCGCGGATGCCTCGGCGGGAGCATGGCGGCATGGCGAGCTCCGACACCCGCGTGACCATCGAGGGCCGCGAGCTGAAGCTCACGAGCCTCGACAAGGTCATGTACCCCGAGACCGGCACGACCAAGGCCGACGTGCTCGCGTACTACGCGGCCGTCGCGCCCGCCATGCTGCCGCACGTGCGCAACCGGCCCGCGACCCGCAAGCGCTGGGTCGACGGCGTGGGCACGGCCGAGAAGCCCGGTCAGGTGTTCTTCCAGAAGAACCTCGACGCCTCGACGCCGCAGTGGGTGGAGCGGGCCGAGATCCAGCACTCGGACCACGTCAACGAGTACCCGCTCGTCAACGACGCCGCGACCCTCGCGTGGCTCGCGCAGATCGGCTCGCTCGAGATCCACGTGCCGCAGTGGCGCATCGGGCGGGCCGGGAAGCCCAAGAGGCCCGACCGGCTCGTGCTCGACCTTGACCCGGGGCCCGGCGTCGGCCTGCTCGAGTGCGCCGAGGTCGCGCGGCTCGCGCGGAGCATCCTCAAGGACATCGGTCTCGACCCGCTGCCGGTGACGAGCGGGAGCAAAGGCATCCACCTCTACAGCGCGCTCGACGGCACGCAGACCTCCGACGAGATCTCGAGCGTCGCGCACGAGATGGCGCGGGCGCTCGAGGCCGACCACCCCGATCTCATCGTGAGCGACATGAAGAAGAGCAAGCGCGAGGGCCGCGTGCTCGTCGACTGGAGCCAGAACAGCGGCGCGAAGACGACCGTCGCGCCGTACTCGCTTCGCGGGCGCTCGCGGCCCATGGTCGCCGCTCCGCGCACGTGGCGCGAGCTGTCGTCGTCGACCCTCGCCCACCTCGACCATCAGGAGGTCATGCGCCGCGTGCGGAAGCGCGGCGACCTGCTCGCGCCGCTCGAGGAGGCGTACACCGACGACGACGAGGAGGACGACCGTCTCGCGACCTACCGGTCGATGCGGGATGCGCGGCGCACGCCCGAGCCCGTGCCCGAGTCGGTGCCACCCCCGACCGACGGCCGCCGCTTCGTCATCCAGGAGCACCACGCCCGCCGACTGCACTTCGACGTGCGGCTCGAGCGCGACGGCGTGCTCGTCAGCTGGGCGGTGCCGAAGGGCGTGCCCGACGACCCGGCCGTCAACCGGCTCGCCGTGCCGACCGAGGACCACCCGATCGAGTACCTCGACTTCGAGGGCACGATCCCCGCGGGCGAGTACGGCGCGGGCGAGATGACGATCTGGGACTCCGGGACGTACGACCTCGAGAAGTGGCGCGACGGCGAGGAGGTCATCGCGACGCTGCACGGGCAGCGCGGATCGCACCGCTACGCGCTCATCCGCACGGGCGAGAGGGCGCCCGCGGGCGTCGCGGGGCCGGGGCGCGCGCAGTGGATCATGCACCTCATGGACGACGGGCGCGAGTCGACGCCGTCGCCGTCGCCCTCCTCGGCCGCAGCGACCTCGCGGCTGAGCGAGCGCACCGGTCGACGCGTCCTCCGCGGCAGCGCGCGAGCCGCCCCGGCGGGCACCGCCGCCGGCGCCTCCCTCGCCCCGATGCTCGCGACCGCGGGCGGCGTCGCCGACATCGCCGAGCCCGCCGAGTGGGCGTTCGAGATGAAGTGGGACGGCATCCGCGCCCTCGCCGGCCTCGACGACGGCGCGCTCGGGCTGCGCAGCCGCAACGGCGTCGACCTGACCCCCGCCTACCCCGAGCTCGCGGCGCTCGCCGACCTCGTCGAGACCTCGGTGCGCGCTGCCGGCCCCGTCGTCCTCGACGGCGAGATCGTCGCCCTCGACGACCGCGGCCGCCCCGACTTCGGCCTCCTGCAGCGCCGCATGGGCCTCACGAAGCCGCGCGAGATCGCCGCGCTCGCCTCCGCCGTCCCCGTGCGGATCATGCTCTTCGACGTCCTCCTCGCCGGCGGGGCGGATGCCACGGGGCTCGACTACGACGCCCGCCGCGAGCTCCTCGCCTCCCTCGTCACCGAGCAGGGTCCGGTGCTCGTCCCTCCCGCGTTCGACGGCGACCTCGACGACGCCCTCACCACGAGCCGCGAGCTCGACCTCGAGGGCATCATGGCCAAGCGCCGCGACAGCACCTACCGCCCCGGGCGGCGCTCGAGCGCGTGGATCAAGCTCAAGCACGTCCGCACGCAGTCGGTCGTCGTCGGCGGCTGGCGGCCGGGGTCCGGCCGGCGGGCCGACGGCGTCGGGTCGCTGCTCGTCGGGGTTCGCGAGGGGCGCGGGCTCGCGTACGCGGGCCGGATCGGCTCGGGGTTCGGCGAGCGCGAGCTCGGAGGATTGCGCGACCGCCTGCGGGCGCTCGAGACGTCGCGGTGCCCGTTCACGGGCATCCCGAGCGCGGACGCGGCCGACGCGATCTGGGTGCGCCCCGAGCTCGTGGGCGAGGTCGCCTTCACCGAGTGGACGGCGACGGGGCGGCTGCGGCACCCCGTGTGGCGCGGCTGGCGGATCGACATCGCGCCCGGCGACGTGACGCGAGAGTGATGCGGCGACGGCGAGATGACGAAGCCCCGGCCTCCGCGATGCGGAGCCGGGGCTTCGAGCTGGGGTGCCTGAGTAGTACGTTCGGCAACTCCGCCCCCAAGACAAAAACCCTGGTCAACCGCCTAGAGCGTGGGGTCTACGAGGTCTCTCGACGTCCCCAGGATACCGCTCCGAAGGATGATCGTGGCCCTGTTGCGAGCACTGTCGAGACGGCTCAAACTTTTCTGACCGACTCCGAGGTGGACGCCCTCGTCGGCGACTACCTGGCCGGGATGAGCGTCAAGGCGCTCGCTGAGAGGTACGGCATTCACCGCGCCACCGTGTTCTCCCATCTGCGTCGCCGCAACGTGCCGAGCCGCCGACCAAGGCTGGGGATCGACGAGAAGGCCGAGGCCGTGCGGCTCACCCGAGCGGGCGTCTCGATGCGGGCCATCGGTCGCCGGATGGGCGTGGACCGTAAGGCCGTGCGGGCTGCACTGGTCGAGGCTGGACTCATCGTGGACGAGGCGAGCGATGACTCGTAGCTGCGGTTCCGAGTTGCTGATCCGTCGGTAGCGCTCGGCGCACCTCGTCGGTAACGAGCGCCGAGAGGAACCGATGACGACCAGCGTGAGTGAGGTCGCGAATGACGAGCGCACCGCGAGGATGGTGCTGTCCATGCTCATCGAACCCAATGACCCGGTGACAGGACGCATCTTGTCCAGGCTCGGAGCAGTCGAGACGCTTTGGCTCGCTGAGCGCGACGGCGCGGTGGTGGGGCTGAGCCCTGTGGACGCGCAGGTCTGGAAAGCGGATCAGGCTCCGTTCGTCAGGCGAATCACTTGTGAAACGCCTACGTGGGGTCCAGTCTGGTACCAGAACGACGCAGCTCTACCGCGCGTTCGCGCTTCTGCTTGGACCACATGGTCCGGGTGGGTTCTACACCTCCGACCGTCGAACAAACATCTGCAGTGGAGTTATAGCGACTCAGCGTAAAGGGGGGTGGTGAGATGGTGACCTCATGTGCGGACCTGCGCATCGCTCAGCAGATGGATCCGCGCTCGATGTCGGTCGATCTGTCCCGAGAGGGCGACGAGTACGTTCCTGAGGCGAACCTGCCAGGCATCGACTCGGAGTCCATCGAGCTGGGTGGGCAGCCAGCCGCTCACCGTCCGCGCGGTCAGCGGCCCAGTCCGCGACCGCCGGCGCGAAGTGGTTCACCGCCGAACGGCCCCCACGGGCAATTCATGCGGCTGCTGGGACTGGCGCCCGGCATCGACAGCGACAGCGTCACCGCCAGCTGCGACCTGGGCGTCCTGCGGGTGGTGATGCCCATCGAGCAGCCCGCAGTCCGGAAAGATCCCCCTGAAGCAGCCTGCTTCCTGACTCTGGGCACTCAGCCCTGCGCCTGCTCCGATCCTGGCGCGCTCTTTGACGACCCCTGAAACGTGTCTCACGCGACAAGAAAGGAACAATCATCATGGCCAAGGCAGTAGGAATCGATCTGGGAACCACGAACTCCGTTATCGCCGTCTGGGAGGCCGGCGAGGAGAAGGTCATCCCGAACGCGGAGGGAGCCCGCACTACCCCGTCGGTGGTCGCTTTCACCGAGGACGGTGAACGGCTGGTGGGGCAGCTTGCCCGCCGGCAGAGCATCCTCAACCCGAAGGGCACCATCTCGTCCGCCAAGCGGTTCATCGGCCGGTCCTTCGACGAGATCAAGGAGGAAGCCAACGCCGTCGGCTTCGACGTCGTGGAAGGCCCCAACGGCGAAGCACGGTTCAACATCCGCGGCAAGCAGTACGCGCCGGAGGAGATCAGCGCCCAGGTGCTGCGCAAGCTCGTCGACGACGCCAGCAAGTTCCTCGGTGAGAAGGTGACCGAGGCCGTCATCACCGTTCCCGCCTACTTCAACGACGCCCAACGCACCGCGACCAAGGACGCCGGACGCATCGCCGGGCTCGAGGTGCTACGCATCATCAACGAGCCCACCGCCGCCGCACTGGCGTACGGAATGGACAAGAAGAACCACGAGACCATCCTGGTGTTCGACCTCGGTGGCGGCACGTTCGATGTCAGCCTCCTCGACGTGGGCGACGGGGTCGTCGAAGTGCGATCTACCGCGGGTGACACCCACCTGGGCGGCGACGACTTCGACCGCCGGCTGGTGGACTACTTTGCCGACGAGTTCAAGAACGAGAACGGCATCGACCTGCGCAACGACCCGCAGGCGCTGCAGCGACTGTTCGAGGCGGCCGAGAAGGCGAAGGTCGAGCTCAGCTCGGTGTCCCAGACCCAGGTCAGCCTGCCCTTCATCACCGCCGACGCCAGCGGACCCAGGCACCTCACCATGACCGTGAAGCGGTCCAAGTTCGAAGACCTCACCGCTGACCTCGTTGAGCGGTGCCTCGGTCCGGTGCGTCAGGCGATGGCCGACGCGAAGGTCAGCGAGAACGATATCGACGAGGTCATCCTCGTGGGCGGTTCCACCCGCATCCCCGCTGTCCAAGCGCTCGTCAAGCGGCTCACCGGCGGCAAGGAGCCGAACATGACGGTGAACCCCGATGAGGTGGTCGCTGTGGGCGCCGCCATCCAGGCGGGCGTCCTCAAGGGCGACGTCGAAGACGTGCTGCTGCTGGATGTCACCCCGCTGTCGCTGGGTGTGGAGACCCGCGGTGGCGTGATGACGAAGATCATCGAACGCAACACCACCATCCCCGCCCGACGCAGCGAGGTGTTCTCCACGGCCGAAGACAACCAGCCGTCGGTGGAGATCGTCGTCCTGCAGGGCGAGCGGGAGAACGCCGCAGACAACCGGGTGCTGGGCCGGTTCCAGCTCACCGGCATCCGCCCCGCTCCTCGCGGTGAAGCGCAGGTGGAGGTCACCTTCGACATCGACGCGAACGGCATCCTGCACGTGACGGCGAAGGACAAGGACACCGGCACCGAGCAGGGCATCACCATCAGCGACACCTCGAATCTGGACCAGGGCGAGATCGACCGGATGATTAAGGAAGCCGAGCAGCACCGTGCTGACGACCAGGCGCTGCGCCAGGCCGTGGACGCCCGCAACGAGCTGGACTCCGCCGCCTACCAGGTCGAGCGGGTACTGCGTGAGCTCGGCGACGCTGCACCGGAGCACGAGCGTGCCCGCGCGGAGCTGCTCATCACGCAGGCCCGCGAGGCAGTGCAGAACAACGTCGGCGAGCAGGAAGCGAAAGAGCGCACCGGCGAGCTGCTACAGGTTGCGCAGTCCCTTGCTGCGGCCCGCGCGAACGCCAGCCACGCTGAGCAGCCCGCTCAGGACGACGAAGACGACGTCGTCGACGCCGAATTCGACAGGTAGCACGGAGGGAGGATCGCGATGGTCGAGGAGCAGAACGAGGACACGCGGGCCGTGGACCTGCTGAACGACGACCTCACCGACGTGTCCCCGGAGGAGATCCGCGCCGCGCAAGCAGCGGTCGCCGCCCAGTTGGAGACGGCCGAGGACCGGTGGCGCCGGGCGGCGGCGGACTACGACAACCTCCGCAAACGGATGGCGCGCGAGATCCAGACCGTCCGCGAGCAGGAGCGGCGGCACACCGCCAAAGCCTTCTTGCCCGTCGTCGACGGGCTGGACCGGGCGCTCAGCTTCGGAGTGGACCTTGACGAGGGCGTTCTGGGTGGCATGCAGGCCATCCGGGCGCAGGCCGCTGATGCGTTGCGCGCACTCGGGTACCCCGAGATTGTCATCGACGGTGCGGAGTTCGACCCGCAGCTGCACGAGGCGGTCTCGGTGGTCGAGGATGCCAGCGTCCCGCCGCGCAGCATCCTCGCCGTCACTCGCCCCGGGTTCGGAACGCCTGAGCGGATGCTGCGACCGGCTGCGGTCGTTGTCACCCGCAGGCCGGATGAGGAGTAGGAGATGGTCGAGGATCTCTACAGCGTGCTGGGGGTCTCCCGGTCGGCGGATCAGAAGGAGATCCGCCGCGCCTACCGGGAGAAGGCCCGCAAGTTCCACCCGGACGTCAACAAGACCCCGGGGGCGGAGGAGACCTTTAGACGGATCAGTGAAGCCCACGATGTGCTGTCGGACCCGGAAACCCGCTCACAGTACGACCGGTTCGGTGAGAACTTCCGGCAGTACGCCGCCGCGGACGCGGCTCGCTCCTCCGAGCAGCCGCGCCGCAGCGGGGGCACCCGATACACGTGGAGCGGGGGCGGCGCGCAGAGCGTGAACTGGGAGGACCTCTTCGGGGGCGGCTTCGGTGGTTTCGGTCGCGGCGCCGACCACACCGCGGAGCTGGAGATCACCGTCGAGGAGGCCTACCGGGGCGGGCGGCGCACCGTGCAGGTCGCGTCCCCGTACGGCGGCGCCCAAGACTACACCATCGATATCCCAGCGGGCGCTGTCGACGGGCAGCGGCTGCGGATCGCGGGCGCAGGCGGAGCGGGCGCCGACGGACAGGACGGGGACCTGCTGGTCACGCTGCGCGTGAAGGACAGTAAGCGGTACCGGCTCAGCGGCGC
This sequence comes from Microcella sp., assembly GCF_030645145.1. Classification (GTDB taxonomy): domain Bacteria; phylum Actinomycetota; class Actinomycetes; order Actinomycetales; family Microbacteriaceae; genus Microcella. The sequence goes on from NZ_JAUSMI010000102.1 coordinate 12,489, forward strand.
GGACATCGAAACGGACCTTCCCATCTCACCGTGGGAGGCGGCGCTGGGCGCGGATGTCAGCGTGCCCACCCCCGGCGGCCCGGTCACCGTGCACGTTCCGCCCGGCTCGTCCACTGGCAGGCGGCTCCGCCTGCGCGGGCAGGGGATGCCCCGCAGAGGACAGCCGGGAGACCTGTATGCGCGGGTGAAGGTCGTCGTTCCCCGCACTCTCACCAAGAAGGAGAAGGAGCTGTTCGAACAGCTCCGCGACGAATCGTCGTTTGATGCCAGGAGAGGATCATGACCTCACATCACCTGCCCGTCCGTGTCGCCCGGGCCGACCTGGCGGCGACCGCGGTAGCCGCAGGTATCCACCCGGATACGCTGCGGAAGTTCGTCGAGCTGGGGCTGGTCACCGCCCACGTCGACACCAGCGGCCGGCTGTGGTTCGCCCGTACCGTCCCCGCCCGCGTGCACACCATCGTGCGTCTGCACTCCGATCTTGCCGTGAACTACGCCGGCATCGCTCTCGTGCTCGACCTGCTCGCCCGCATCGAGCAGCTCGAGCAGCACCGGACCATCCGACTTGAAGGAGACACCTCATGGACATGAACTCACTCACTCAGAAGTCGCAGGAAGCGCTCACCTCGGCCCAGAGCATCGCGGTCCAGGCCGGTCAGATCGAGACAGATGAGGAGCATCTCCTGCTCGCACTGCTGCAGCAGGAGGAGGGGCTGGTTCCCCGACTGCTGCAGACAGCGGGTGCTGACGTGGAAGCGGTACGCGCCGACGTCGAAGCGGAGATCGCCCGCAAGCCCAGCGTCTCCGGGTCCTCCCCGCAGATCGGTCAGGTGTACGTGAGCCGCAGCCTCACCTCCACCCTGGAACGGGCGGAGCGGGAGGCAAAGCGGCTGAAAGACTCCTACATCTCCGTGGAGCATCTCGTGTTGGCCCTCGCCGACGACTCCTCCAACCGTGCCGCGTCCCGCGTGCTGCGCGGGCACGGTATCACCCGGGAGAGCTTCCTCGGCGCGCTCACCAAGATCCGCGGCAACCAGCACGTCAACTCCGCCACCCCCGAGCAGACGTACGAGGCGCTGGAGAAGTACGGCCGTGACCTGGTCGCTGACGCCCGGTTGGGCAAGCTTGACCCGGTCATCGGGCGTGACGCGGAGATTCGCCGGGTCATCCAGATCCTCTCCCGCAAGACCAAGAACAACCCCGTCCTCATCGGCGAGCCCGGTGTCGGAAAGACCGCCATCGTGGAGGGCCTTGCCCAGCGGATCTTGCGTGAGGACGTGCCCGAGGGCCTCCGCGACAAGACCGTGTTCTCGCTGGACCTGTCGGCCCTGGTCGCCGGCGCGAAGTACCGGGGCGAATTCGAAGAGCGAATGAAGGCAGTCCTGGCGGAGGTGAAAGCAGCGGAGGGACGCATCCTGCTGTTCATCGACGAGCTGCACACCCTGGTGGGGGCGGGAGCCACCGAAGGGGCGATGGACGCCGGCAACATGCTCAAGCCGATGCTCGCCCGCGGGGAGCTGCACCTCATCGGTGCCACCACCCTCGATGAGTACCGCAAGCACATCGAGAAGGACGCGGCCCTGGAACGCCGGTTCCAGACGGTGATGGTCGAGGAGCCTGACGTGGAGGACGCGATCTCCATCCTCCGCGGCCTGCGCGAACGGCTGGAGGTCTTCCACGGTGTCCGCATCCAGGACAGCGCACTGGTCGCTGCCGCCGTGCTGTCCCACCGGTACATCTCCGACCGGTTCCTGCCCGACAAGGCCATCGACCTCATCGACGAAGCCTGCGCGCGACTGCGGACCGAGATCGACTCAATGCCCGCTGAGCTCGACGAGCTGACCCGGCGGGTGACCCGCCTGGAGATCGAGGAAGCGGCGCTGTCGAAGGAAACGGACGCTGCCAGCAAGAACCGGCTGGAGGAGCTGCGCCGGGAACTGACCGACCTGAAGGCGGAGGCGGACTCCAAGCGCGCCCAGTGGGAGGCGGAGCGTCAAGCGATCCGCAAGGTCCAGGAGCTGCGCAGTGAGCTGGAGCGGTTGCGGCGGGAAGCGGAGGAAGCTGAGCGCTCCTACGACCTCAACCGTGCCGCTGAACTGCGGTACGGGGCTATCGCTGACGCGGAACGACGCCTGCACGCCGAGGAGGAGCGTCTCACCTCCAAGCAGGGCCGGCAGCGGCTGCTGCGGGAGGTGGTCACCGAGGACGAGATCGCCGAGATCGTCGCAGCGTGGACGGGGATCCCCGTGGCCCGGCTGCAGGAAGGTGAACGCAACAAGATCCTCACCCTGGACGCCACCCTCAAGGAGCGGGTGGTCGGTCAGGATGAGGCCATCACGCTCGTCAGCGACGCGATCATCCGTGCCCGCTCCGGCATCCGCGACCCGCGCCGACCCATCGGCTCGTTCATCTTCCTCGGCCCAACAGGTGTGGGAAAGACCGAACTGGCCAAAGCGCTCGCGCAAGCACTGTTCGACAGCGAGTCGGCGATGGTCCGGCTGGACATGAGCGAGTACCAGGAACGTCACACCGTCAGCAGGCTGGTCGGTGCACCTCCCGGGTATGTCGGGTATGACGAGGGAGGGCAGCTGACCGAGGCGGTGCGCCGCCACCCGTACAGCGTGGTCCTTTTCGACGAGATCGAGAAAGCCCACCCGGACGTGTTCAACACGCTGCTGCAGGTCCTCGACGACGGCCGCATCACCGACAGCCAGGGACGCACCGTCGACTTCCGCAACACCATCATCATCATGACCTCCAACATCGGTGCCCATCACTTGTTGGGCTCCGATGGCGGCGCGATCCCCGACGACGTGCGAAACAGTGTGCTCGGTGAGTTGCGCGCCCACTTCCGTCCCGAGTTCCTCAACCGGGTGGACGACATCGTGGTGTTCTCACCGCTGGGTCGTGAACAGATCCAGGACATTGTGGAGCTGCAGTTCACGGACCTGCGCTCCCGGCTGGCCGAGCGTCAGATCCGCATCGAGCTGACGCCCGCGGCACGCCAGCTCATCGCCGACCGCGGCTACGACCCCGTGTACGGTGCGCGTCCGCTGCGACGCTACATCAGCCATGAGATCGAGACCCGGCTGGGTCGTGCGCTGCTGAGCGGGCAGGTGATGGACGGGTCGACGGTCACGCTGGACGTGCAGGACGGCGACCTCGTCTTCAACATCGCAGCGCCCGCCGAAGAGGAGGACGCGGCGTGAGCGCGATTGTGACCTGCCCCAACTGCGGGAAGAAGAACCGTGTCCCCGCAGCCGCGTCGGGGTACCCTCGCTGCGGCGTCTGCAAGAGCGCCGTGCCGTGGATCGTCGATGCGGGCGATGCGGACTTTGCCGAGGTGGTCGAGCAGGCCCCGCAAGTGGTGCTCGTGGACTTGTGGGCGACCTGGTGCGCACCGTGCCGGATGGTCAGCCCCGCCCTCGAGAAGGTCGCCACGGAACGTGCCGGCAAGCTCAAGTTGGTGAAAGTGGACGTGGACGCCGCCCCGGAGACGGCCCGCAAGTTCTCCGTCCAGGCGGTGCCGACCCTGCTCATCCTCAACCAAGGGAACGTGCTCTCCCGCCAATCCGGAGCCGCCCCGCCGGACGTGCTGGTGCGCTGGGTGGACGAGGCGCTGCAGAAGAAGGCAGATTCGGCCGGCGGTGCCCCATGAGATACGTCGACCCACACGTCCCGCTCATCCGCCCGGTCCGTCCCCGGACACCCGGGTCATGTGAGGACTGCGTGGCGGCCGGCACGCCCTGGCTGCACCTGCGGATGTGCCGCACCTGCGGGAAGGTCGGGTGCTGCGACTCCTCCCCGATGCGGCACGCCCGCACGCATGCACTCACGGCCGGGCACCCCATCGTGCGGTCGCTGGAGCTGGGGGAGAACTGGAGCTGGTGCTACGTGGACGAAGCGTACCTATGAGTGACACGCTCGCCGCCGACCGCCGCCAGGCCGCTCAGGCCGAGACGCCTGACACCATCGGCGCCTTCCCGCGGCTCAGCGACGAGCAGATCGCGGTGCTGCTCGCACGAGGGCAGCGCCGCACACTCACCGACGGGGAGGTTCTCATCCGGCCCGGGGAGCACCCGTCCTCCATCTATGTCGTCCTGGAAGGGCACCTGCTGACGGCGGACACCGAACCTGCGGCGGATCCGCGTCACTCCGATGAGCCGTTGGCGGTCGGGGTGCACGGCCGCGGCCGGTTCGTGGGGGATGTCGGGTTGCTGGAAGGACAGCCGTCTTTCGTCCTCGTCTCCGCCATCGGCGCCGCCGAGGTGGTGGAGGTGCCCGTCGATGAGATGGAGGCCATCGTCACCTCGGACCCGCTGTTGGGTGAGATCATCCTGCGGGCCTACCTCATCCGCCGCTCCCTGGCCATCGGGGCGGGAGCGGGCCTGCGGGTCGTCGGCTCTTGCTTCTCCCCGCAGACCCGGGATCTGCTGGACTTCATCGCACGAAATCGGCTGCCCCACCGGCTGCTGGACCTGGATAAGGACGAGAAAGCGGAGCGGCTGGTCCGCCAGCTCGGCGCCACCGTCGCCGACTTCCCCCTGGTGATCCTCGGCGGCTCACGCACCGTCCTGGGTGCCACCCCGGCACGGCTTGCCGAAGAGTTGGGGATGCGCCCGCCCGCCGCACCGGCCACCTGCGATGTGGTGGTCGTCGGCGCAGGGCCGGCTGGTCTTGCCGCGACCGTGTACGCAGCCTCCGATGGGTTGTCGGTCTACCTGTGCGACGCGGTCGCCACTGGCGGGCAGGCGGGAACGTCAGCGAAGATCGAGAACTATCTGGGGTTTCCCGCCGGAATCTCCGGCTTTGAGCTCGCCGACCGCAGCCTCCTGCAAGCGCGCAAGTTCGGTGCCACGTTGGACATCCCGACCAAGGTCCAGGAGGTCGTAGAGGATGAGGACCGCTTCCGGGTGATCTTCGAAGATGGCAGGGAGGTCACCTCAGATGTGGTGGTCCTTGCCACCGGAGTGCGATACCGCTCGCTTCCCGCCGCGGGGCTGGACCGGTTCCAGACCTCGAACGTGTTCTACGCGGCAACAGCGCAGGAAGCGCGGATGTGCGTAGACACACCTGTCGCTGTTGTCGGTGGCGGCAACTCCGCTGGCCAGGCCGCGCTGTTTCTTGCCCGCACGTCCCCCCGTGTGCACCTTGTGGTGCGCGCCGCGGACCTGGGAGCGCGGATGTCCAGATACCTGGTGGACCAGATCCAACATCACCCCCGTATCAACGTGCTGCTGTTCTCGGAGGTCGTGGAAGCACACGGCGGCAACCGTTTGGAAGCGATCACAGTCCGTCACGGTGACGTGCTGGAGAAGCTCCCCGTGGGGCACGTGTTCGTCTTCGTCGGCGCCGCTCCGGCGACGACGGCATTGAAGGTCGATGTGGCACGCGATCCTGACGGGTACATCCTCACCGGCGCGGAGACGGAGCTGGCCGGCGCGCGGACGGAAGGAAGCCCCCGCTTCTCTTTGGAGACCACCATCCCCGGAGTCTTCGCTATCGGCGATGTGCGGCACGGGTCTGTGAAGCGAATGACCTCGGCTGTGGGTGAGGGCGCCAGTGTGGTCCGGCAGATCCACGAGTACCTGAACGAGGGTCGTCACAGTCGGGTGTGGGCATGAGCTCCGACATCCAGGGACACCTGACGCCGCACGCCGCCCCGAACCCGGCAGCCGTGGGAGAACCCGCAGATCCTCCGGTGGCCCATGCGGGCGTAGCGGGCAAGATCCGCTCGACGTTGCGTCGGATGAGGTGGTTTCGCCGCATGCCGGTGCTGCACATCGCCGAGGAACGCGGCGAGGGCCCGACGGTGCTGCTGCTGCACGGTATCGCGTCCTCGTCGGTGACGTTTCACCACGTGATCTCGCTGCTCGAGCGCACCCACCGGTGCATCGCCATCGACCTGCTCGGCTTCGGCGAGTCGCCGGCGCCGGAGTGGGCCGATTACACCCTGGCCGACCATGTCGCCGCTATCGAGCGGACGGTCGCGTCGCTGCGGCTGCGCGAGCCGTTCACTGTGGTCGGGCATTCCATGGGCGCCCTCATCGGCGCCCGGTACGCCGCCCGGCGGCAAAAGCGAGTCGCGAAGCTCGTGATGGTCAGCCCACCTATCTATCTCGCACCCCATGAAATAGGGGACGTCATCGAGCGGGCCCGGATGGACTTCTACCTGCGGCTCTACGAGTACCTCCGCACGAACCGGGAGTTCACCCTCCGGCACGCTGCGCTGGTACAGCGGCTGCTGCCCATCCCCAAAGCTGTAGATATCACTGAACGCAACTGGGAGCCATTCGTCAAGTCGTTGCAGCACTCCATCGAGTCACAGACCACTCTCAGCGACATCGCCCATGTCAAAGCCCCCATCGACGTCATCATGGGCGACCTCGACGAGTTCCGCTCCGAAGCCGTGCTGCGCATCGTGGAGCGGATGATGGGGGTCACCGTTCGGCGTGTGCGGGCAACGAACCACCTCATCGGCAAGCGCCTCGCGCGAGTCGTCGCCGAGGCGGTGACAGCATGACGATTTCGCCCAAGAAAGCAGATTCTTGGTACGAGAAATAACCAGATGAAAGGGTCAAAAACGATGGCGCTCCCGCGTGGAGATTGCTAATTTACAGGCATCGGGATAGACCCGAGGACCCGCATACGGAAAGGAAGTGATTCATCATGGCAATGTCGTTCGATCCTTTGAGCGAGCTCGACCGCCTCGCGTCCGGCCTGCTTCAGTCCCGTCCGGGACCGCGTGTGATGCCGGTAGACCTGTACCGTGAAGCTGACCGTTACGTTCTCACCGCCGACCTGCCCGGGGTCGAACCGGAGTCGGTAGACATCGACGTCGACGGTCAGCTGCTGACCATCCGCGCCCAGCGCACTGCACCCCACACCGAGGGAGCCAAGTGGCTCGTTCAGGAGCGACCGGCGGGTACCTACCTCCGCCAGTTCAGCATCGGTGAGGGTGTGGACTCGGCGAACATCTCCGCCTCGTACGACAACGGCGTGCTGAGCCTGGTCATCCCGGTCAGCGAGAAAGCCAAGCCGCGCAAGATTCATGTCCTGAGTCAGCACTCGCCTCAGGAGTAACGCCCGGCCGGAGACCCATCGACGAGCCAGAGTTAGCTTCTCGTTCGCAGCACGCGCCGAAAGCAAACAGGGGCGACCTTTCCCTGATGCCGAACGGCGCAACACCCGGCCTTGCAAGACCGGAAGACGGGCGTGCACCCAGCCTTCTGGTCTTAGCACGGTGATTCATCCAGTTCTCACTAAAGGAGTACGCCCATGACCAGCCCCGAGGCCCCTCGCAACAACCCTTCGGAACAGGACGCTAGTGAGCCCCCGTTCACCAATGACCCCCGCTGGAAACAAACGATCGCGCGGTTCTCTGACTACGCCAGTGCGCAGGCAGCGGTTGACCGTCTTTCCGACGCAGGCTTCGCTGTGGAACGAGTGGCGATCGTGGGGCTCGACGTTCGTGTTGTCGAGCATGTACTCGGTCGCTTGACAGGAGGAAAGGCTGCGCTACGGGGCGCAGGCGTTGGAGCATGGTTCGGTGTTCTGCTAGGTCTGCTGTTCGGGCTGTTCGCCCCCGGATTCGGTTGGCTGGCCATCCTGATCATCTCGGTCGCCTCTGGCGCAGTTTGGGGCGCTTTGCTTTACTTCCTTGGACACCTGGCTAAGGGCGGCCGACGGGACTTCGACTCACTGGAGACCCTTGAGGCGGGCCACTACGAGGTCCAAGTGGAAGCACCATACGCTGCGGAGGCCGCTCGTCTCCTCGCGGACCAGACCGCCCACCCCGGAGACTGAAAAGGGCCCTTCACGAATGAGGGGACTGCTGAGGGTTCCGGTGACTCTTCTTCTTAGGCCGCGGACGCGGCCCTTGTGGTCATGATCGCCTCGAACTCCACCGGCGTCAAACGGCCTAGAACCCGCTGCCGTCGACGTCGATGGTAGGTCCGCTCGATCC
>NZ_JAUSMI010000103.1 GCF_030645145.1 Microcella sp.
CGTCGTCGACACGATCGCGCGCCGCGACGCCGACGACCGGGTCGTCGAGCCCGTCGATCGCTCCGACCTCGCGATCGTGCAGACGCCGCAGGGCTTCCCGTTCCCGCTCTACCGCGAGGCGCTCGCGCAGGCCGCGGCAGACCACACCGACGACACGGGCGTGCATCGCGCCGCCGGGCATCCCGTCGTCGTCGTCGACGGCGATGCGCGCGGCTTCAAGATCACGACGCCGTGGGATCTCCGGCGGGCCGAGCAGCTGCTCGGCTCCGAGCGCCCCGCGCTGCGCACCGGCATCGGCATCGACGTGCACGCCTACGACGAGAGCGCCCCGCTGTGGCTCGGCGGCCTGCACTGGCCCGACGAGCCCGGGCTCGCGGGGCACAGCGACGGCGACGCGATCAGCCACGCGGTGTGCGACGCGCTGCTCTCGGCTGCCGGGCTCGGCGACATCGGGTCGCGATTCGGCGTCGACGACCCGCGCTTCGCCGATGCGCGCGGCGAGGTGTTCCTCACGGCGACGCTCGAGCTCGTGCGCGAGGCCGGCTTCGCGGTCGTCAACGTCGCCGTGCAGATCGTCGCGCGCCGCCCGCGCTTCGCCCCGCGCCGCCACGAGGTCGAGGCGCACCTCTCCCGGCTCGTCGGCGCCCCGGTGAGCGTCGCCGCGACGACGAGCGACGGCCTCGGGTTCACGGGCCGCGGCGAGGGCGTCACCGCGGTCGCGACGTGCCTGCTCGCTGCGACCCCCGCGACCCCCGCGACCGCCGACCCCCGCCGATAGGCTGGCCCGCGTGAGTGTGCGCCTGTACGACAGCCTGCGGCAGGCGGTCGTCGACTTCGAACCGCTCGAGCCCGGCCGGGTCGGCATGTACGTCTGCGGCCCCACCGTGCAGTCGGCGCCCCACATCGGTCACGTGCGCAGCGCCCTCGTCTACGACCTGTGGCGGCGCTGGCTCTCCTACCGCGGCTTCGCCGTGACGTTCATCCGCAACGTCACCGACATCGACGACAAGATCCTCGTCAACGCCTCCGAGGCCGAGCCCTGGTACGCGGTCGCGTACCGCGTCGAGCTCGAGTTCGCGGCCGCGTACCGCGCGATCGGGATCCTGCCGCCGACCTACGAGCCGCGCGCCACGGCATCCATCGAGACCATGCACGCGATCATCGCGACGCTCATCGAGCGCGGGCACGCCTACGCCTCCGACGACGGCTCCGGCGACGTCTACTTCGACGTGCGCAGCTGGCCGGCCTACGGCGAGCTCACCCGGCAGTCGCCCGACGACATGGAGGAGGCCGGCGACGCGCCCGCGCGCGCCAAGCGCGACCCGCGCGACTTCGCCCTGTGGAAGGGCGCGAAGTCCGACGAGCCGACGAGCGCGCACTGGCCGTCGCCGTGGGGCCCGGGCCGCCCCGGCTGGCACATCGAGTGCTCGGCGATGGCGCAGCGCTACCTCGGGCACGCCTTCGACATCCACGGCGGCGGGCTCGACCTGCGGTTCCCGCACCACGAGAACGAGCTCGCGCAGTCGCGCGCGGCCGGCGACGGCTTCGCGCGCCACTGGGTGCACAACGGCCTCGTCACCGTCGGCGGCCAGAAGATGTCGAAGTCGCTCGGCAACTCCGTCTTCGCCGCCGATCTGCTCGCCTCGGCGCGGCCCGCGGTCGTGCGCTACTGGCTCGGCTCGGCCCACTACCGCTCGACGATCGACTACACGGAGGGCTCGCTCGCCGAGTCGGAGGCGGCGCTCGAGCGCATCGAGACCTTCCTCGCCCGCGCCGCGAAGCGCGTCGACGGCACGCGGTTCGCCGAGCTGCCGGCCGAGGTGCCCGAGGCCTTCGGCGCGGCCATGGACGACGACCTCTCGACCCCCTCGGCGCTCGCGTCGCTGCACGAGACCGTGCGCGCGGGCAACGCCGCGCTCGACGCCGACGACGTCGCGGCGGCAGGCGCGGCGCGGGCCGCGGTGCTCGCCATGGTCGCCGTGCTCGGGCTCGATTTCGAGGCGGCGGATGCCCGGAGCGGAGCCGATGCGACGCACCGGGCCCTCGCATCCCTCGTCGATCGCCTCATCGTCGAACGCCGTTCCGCGCGCGATGCGCGAGACTGGAGCACTGCCGACCGCATCCGCGACGACCTCGCGGCGGCCGGCATCGTGGTGGAAGACACCCCCACGGGAACCGACTGGAGTATCGATGGCTAAGCCCGCACGCCCCGGAGCGAGCAAGAAGAAGAAGGGCCCCACCGTCGGATCGGGCGGTCAGGGCAGGCAGGCCCTCGAGGGCCGCGGGCCGACCCCGAAGGCGGAGGACCGCACCTGGCACGTCGCCGGCAAGCGCAAGGCCGCGCAGGAACGCCTCGAGGCCGCGCGATCGCGCACCGGCCGCGGCGGCTCGGGGGGCGGCAAGCCGACGGGCGGCAAGCCCTCGGGCGCGACGTCGACGAGCGGCGGCCCCCGGTCGGCGAAGAAGTCGGGCGATGCCGAGGTGCTGAGCGGCCGCAACTCGGTTCTCGAGGCGCTGCGGGCGAAGATCCCCGCCTCGACCCTCTACCTCGCGGCGCGCGTCGAGATGGACGACCGCGTGAAGGAGGCCCTCGGCCTCGCGACCAAGCGGGGGATCCCCGTGCTCGAGATCATGCGGCCCGAGCTCGACCGGCTCACCGGGCCCGACTCGGTGCATCAGGGCATCGCGCTCTCGGTGCCGGCGTACCAGTACGCGCACCCGCTCGACCTCGTCGAGGCCGCGGGCAAGCGGGGCCAGGCGCCCCTCATCATCGCGCTCGACGGCGTGACCGACCCCCGCAACCTCGGGGCGATCATCCGCTCGACGGCCGCGTTCGGCGGGCACGGCGTCATCGTGCCCCAGCGCCGTTCGGTCGGCGTGACGGCGGCGGCGTGGAAGACGTCGGCGGGCGCCGCGGCGCGCACGCCCGTCGCGATGGCCCCGAACCTCACGCAGACGCTCAAGCAGCTCAAGAGCGAGGGCCTGTTCATCCTCGGCCTCGATGGCGGCGGCGATGTGTCGCTGCCCGACCTCGAGCTCGCCGACCAGCCGATCGTGATTGTCGTCGGGAGCGAGGGCAAGGGTCTGTCGCGCCTCGTGACCGAGACCTGCGACGCGATCGTGTCGATCCCGATCACGGCGGCGACCGAGTCGCTCAACGCGGGCATCGCCGCGAGCGTCACGCTCTACGAGGTCGCCCGGAGGCGGGCCGAATACTAGGTCGTCCCGGGCCCTTCCGGTCGACTGGCCGGACTTGTACGCGTTTCCGGCGACGCGCGACAGCTCGTCCTCCGCGCCTGCGCGACCAAGGCCATGCGATCAAGTAGTGCCCCGTAACGTGGTGTAGTTCGCGGTGGCCGGTCTCGTCGTAGACGTGGGCGCGGTCACCGTGTAGTCCCTTCGAGGAATCTCCTACAACCCACTCGAAGGGCATCTTCACGATGACCGCACCTCATATTGTCGACCCTGCCGGCCTGCTCAGCGAAGCGCTGACCGATGCGTCGCCGGATCTGATGCGCAGCCTGCTGCAGACCATGATCAACGCGCTGCTGTCCGCTGACGCGGACGCCGTGGTCGGCGGGGAATGGGGCCAGCGCTCCACCGACCGGATCGCGCAACGCAACGGCTACCGGCACCGGGACCTGGATACCCGGGTCGGCACGATCGACGTGGCAATCCCGAAGCTGCGGCAGGGGACGTACTTCCCGGAGTGGCTACTGGAGCGCCGCAAGCGGGCCGAGACCGCGTTGATCACGGTCGTCGCGGACTGCTACCTCGCCGGCGTGAGCACGCGCCGGATGGACAAGCTGGTGAAGACCCTCGGGATCCACTCGCTGTCTAAGTCGCAGGTGTCCCGGAGCGGCGCCCTCCCGCTGCGCGACCGCGTCGGCGGCCTCGGGGCTGCGGTTCCAGACGGTGAGCGCGAATCCCTTGTCGAGCAGTCGGCCCACCATGGCGGCGCCCATCGCTCCGAGCCCCAAAAAAGCCCAGGGGTGCGCGCTGGCCTGCGAGTGCCTCGGTCATGTCGTCTCCTCCTCGAGCGGCGCCGATTCGTCGTCGCCTGTGTAGTGAAGCTTTACACGCGCTTCCCATCATCGGCGAGCGACGGGAAACCCGGGGAGGACTTCCGGCACGATTCCGGGTCGAATCCAGTACGCTGTGGGCCGTCCGGTTGTTCAGCACGACTGTCGGCAGGCGACTCGGTGAGGTCGTGGGGAGGTGGGACGATGCAGTTCGATGTCGGCTCGGAGCTGCGTCGCGTACGCGAGTCCAAGAAGCTCAGCCTGCGAGCGGTCGCCTCGGCGGTCGGCGTCTCGGCGAGCCTGCTGTCGCAGGTCGAGACGGGCAAGACGCAGCCCTCGGTGAGCACTCTCTACGCCCTCGTCAATCACCTCGGCATCTCTCTCGATCGCATCCTCGGACCGTCGGCCGCGCATAACGCGCCGCTCTCCCTCGGCCCAGCAGCCGCGTCCGCGGACCGCGAGGCCGATCGGCGGAGCGACTCGGTCGTCCAGCGTCGCGAGGACAACCCCGTCATCGAGATGGAGAACGGCGTCACGTGGGAGCGTCTGGCGGTCGGCGATTCGGCCGTCGCCGATCCGATCATCGTCACGTACGCACCGCGGGCCAGCTCGTCGGTCGAGGGCAAGATGATGCGGCACGCCGCTCTCGAGTACGGAGTCCTCCTCGAGGGCCGACTCACGCTCAAGGTCGACTTCGACTCGTACGAGCTCGAGCCAGGCGATTCGTTCTGCTTCGACTCCAACCGCCCGCACCTGTACCTCAATGAGTCGGACGCGCCCGCGCGAGGCATCTGGTTCGTCATCGGCCGTCGCGATATGGCCTATCAGTCACTCGCCGACCTCGGCCACAGCGACGAGTCGACCGACCCCCGCTCGCCCGCCTCCGCCGTCGAGGTGCTGCAGGCCATGAAGGCCCTTCGCCCCGAGCGCGGGGTGTCGCGGACCTAGTTGTAGTGCCCAGGCAGGTTGCTTGAGAGGCGGCTGGCGGGCGGAAGCTTTCCGATCGCAGTGTGGGGCCGGTGCTGATTGTAGAAGTGCAACCAGGCAGGCAGCGCGGCCCGTCGCGCGGCCTCGGATCGGTAGTGCCGGGAGTAGGCCCAACCATCGGCCAGAGTGCGGTGGAACCGCTCGATCTTGCCGTTGGTCTGTGGCCGGCGCGGTCGGGTGAACTTCGGCTTCACCCCCAGCTCCGCGCAGGCGTGGCGCCAGGCGTGGGACTTGTATGCCGATCCGTTGTCCGACAGCACCCGTTCGACCGTCACGCCGTGATCGGCGAACCAGGACACCGCGCGTTGAAGCACCCCGATCGCGGTGACTGCTTTCTCGTCGTCGTGGATCTCGGCATAGGCCACGCGGGAGTGGTCATCGATGACGGTGTGCACGAACGCGTGCCCGAGGATCACATCCCGTCGCCGGCTTCTGGGCTTGTCGGGCGTCGCGCGCCGGTTCCAGTCGCCCTGCTGCCGGCCAACGAACCGCCAGCCCCCGCCGTCGGGAATGTTGCCGAGCTTCTTGACATCGACATGGATCAGCGATCCGGGTCGGTCGTGCTCATAGCGGCGGGCTGGCTCGCCCGTCTTCACATCGACATGCGACAAGCGGTTCAGTCGACAGCGCACGAGCACCGCGTGAACAGTCGAGGCGGGCATCTGCAGGCGGCCGGCGATCTGAACCGGACCTAGACGCTTCTTGATCCGAAGATGGACGATTTTCTTCACCAGATGCGGCGCTGTTCGGTTCGGATGAGAGTGCGGTCGGCTGGATCGATCGGCCATCCCCTCCGGCCCGAGCTCCACGAATCGCTTGGACCACTTCGCGGCGGTGGGATAGGACACACGGAAGTACTCAGCGGCAGCAGCGACCGACCAGCCTTCCTCCACGACCTTCCGGGCAAGACGAAGACGTTGGCGCGGCGTCAGGGCCGCATTACCGTGAGACACGAGAACCTCCTGGGCTCAGAGCGGTGACTTAGACAGCTCCACTCTGGCCCGGAGGTTCTCGCTCTGTCAGGGACGCCAGATCAAACAACGTCCCTGGGCACTACAGCTAGGCCGACGGCCCGGAGGCGTCGCGGCGCGCGAGCAGGTCGCGGATCTCGCCGAGAAGCTCGAGCTCGGTCGGCGGCTCGTCGGCCGCGGTGACGGGCTCGCCCGCCTGGCGCGCCGCCTCGGCGCGCTTGGCGAGCGCGTTCATGGGCATCACGAGTGCGAAGTACACGACGGCCGCGACGATGAGGAAGTTCAGGAGCGCGGCGATGACGGCGCCGAACATGAGCTTCGCCGGCTCGTCGCCCATGAGGGTCGGGATCTCCACGACGAGCGCGGTGCTGAGGCTCTCGGCGCTGAAGAGGGCGCCGATCGCCGGATTGATGACGGCGGTGACGATCGCGTTGACGAGCGCCGTGAAGGCCGTGCCGACGACGACCGCGACGGCGAGCTCGATGACGTTGCCGCGCAGGATGAAGGCCTTGAAGCCGCTGAACATGGGACCCCCGGAGGTGTGGTGGCTGACGATGCCTCTACCCTAACCGGCGGCGCGGCGGGGCCGCGAACCGATCAGCTCGCGGCGGCCGGGGTGCTCGCGGCGGCGGGGGTGCTCGCCGGCGTCGAGCTGCTGGAGCCGCTCGACGAGCTCGAGGAATCGCTCGACGTGCCGCCCGAGGACGCGCTCGCCCGACTGTCGGTCCGGTAGAAGCCGGAGCCGTTGAACGTCACGCCGACGGCGGAGAACAGCTTGCGCAGCCGCCCTGAGCACTCGGGGCACTCGGTGAGCGAGTCGTCGGTGAACGCCTGCTGGATGTCGAACGCGGTCGAGCATTCCGTGCAGCGGTACGAGTACGTGGGCATGGCGATCCTCCTGGACAAGGATACGGGCGCGCGGGGGCAGCTCAGGACGTTCGGCCAGGAGCCCGACGCACGGTCAGGAGCCCGACGCGCGTCAGGAGAAGCGGACGACGCCGCTCGGCGTCACCACTCCGTCCACCCGCTCGTCGTGCGGCTCGCTCGGCAGCGCGTCGAGGAGCTCGTCGTCGAACACGACCGCGAACACGGGCGGTCGACGGTCCATCGATCCGAGGGTCTTGTCGAAGTAGCCGCGACCCCAGCCCATCCGCATGCCCGAGCGGTCGACGGCCGCCGCCGGCACGAGGATGAGGCCGGCGTCGTTGATCGCGAGCGGGCTCAGCAGCTCGGCATCCGGCACGGGCATGCCCGCCGCGTCGAGGAGCTCGTCGAGAGCATCCGCCCCCGATGCCGGAAGCGGCGCCCAGTCGAGGAGGCCGTCGTCCCGCGAGACCGGCAGCAGGACCTCGATGCCGCGACCGGACGCCCACTCGAGGAAGTCGCGCGTGGGCGGCTCGTCGGGCGTGGAGAGGTAGCAGCTGAGCCGCGTCGGGCCGACCGCGTCGACGAGGGCGACGAGCTGCCGCGTGAGCTGCTCGGCCGCGAGCTCGCGCTCATGCCGCGGCCGGATGCGCCGGCGCTCGCGGAGCTCGGCGCGCAGGGCGCGCTTGGCGTGGGCGGCGTGCTCGGCGTCGCTCGGCATGGGGCAATCCTAGAGTTCGCCGGGCGCCCGCAGGGCGGCGGCGGGAGGCGCTTCGCTAGGGTTGCGGGCATGACCACCGCACTCACGAAGGCCGTCATTCCCGCCGCCGGACTCGGAACGCGCTTCCTCCCGGCCACGAAGGCCATGCCCAAGGAGATGCTCCCCGTCGTCGACAAGCCCGCCATCCAGTACGTGGTCGAGGAGGCCGTCGGCGCCGGCCTGCACGACGTGCTCATGATCACCGGTCGCAACAAGGCGGCCCTCGAGAACCACTTCGACCGCATGTACGAGCTCGAGCAGACGCTCGAGGCGAAGGGCGACCGCGAGAAGCTCCGGAAGGTGGAGTACTCGACCGACCTCGCCGACATGCACTACGTCCGTCAGGGCGACCCGCTCGGGCTCGGCCACGCCGTGCTCCGCGCCAAGATGCACGTCGGGCGCGAGCCCTTCGCCGTCCTCCTGGGCGACGACATCATCGACCCGCGCGACCCTCTCCTGTCGCGCATGACCGAGGTCTACGAGCGGCGCGATGCGACCGTCGTCGCCCTGCTCGAGGTGCCCGCCTCGCAGACCCACATGTACGGCGTCGCGACGGTCGAGGAGACCGAGGACGACGATGTCGTCCGCATCACCGGCCTCGTCGAGAAGCCCCCGCAGGGCGAGGCCCCCTCGAACTACGCCATCATCGGCCGGTACGTGCTCAAGCCCGAGATCTTCGAGGTGCTCGAGCACACGGCGCCGGGCAAGGGCGGTGAGATCCAGCTGACGGATGCCCTGCTCGAGCTCGCGAACGACGAGAGCTCCGGCGGCGTCTATGGCGTGGTGTTCCGCGGACGACGCTACGACACGGGCGACCGGCTCGACTACATCAAGGCGATCGTGCAGCTCGCCGTCGAGCGGGAGGACCTGGGCGTGGACCTCCGGCCCTGGCTGCGCGAGTTCGCCGCGAACCTCGACTGACCGGCAGTGGCGACGAGCATCCCCACCCTGCGCGACGGGGCGACGACCCTGCGGCCCATCCGCGTGCGCGACGCGAAGCCGCTCGAGCGCGAGCTCCTCGCGAATCGCGCGTGGCTGCGCCCGTGGGAGGCCACGAGCCCCGTCGCCCCCGTCTCGTGGGACACGCGCGGGAGCATCCGCGGGCTGCTCGCCGCCGCCCGCACCGGCTCCGGGCTGCCGTTCGTCATCGAGAGCGACGGCGAGTTCGCCGGGCAGCTCAACGTGTCGGGCATGACCTACGGCTCGCTCGCCTCGGCCACGATCGGCTACTGGGTCGGCGAGCGCTTCGCCGGCCGCGGGCTCACCCCGACCGCGGTCGCGCTCGCCACCGACCACGTCTTCTTCACCCTCGGGCTGCACCGGATGGAGATCTGCATCCGGCCCGAGAACGCCCCGAGCCTGCGCGTCGTCGAGAAGCTCGGCTTCCGCTACGAGGGCCTGCGACGTCGCTACATCCACATCAACGGCGACTGGCGCGACCACTTCTGCTTCGCGCTCACGGTCGAGGAGGTGCCGCAGGGCGTGCTGCAGCGCTGGCGAGCCGGACGCGCCCCCGCGACGGCCGCGAGCATCCCCGAGGTCGACCTCATCGCGGCGCGCCGCGGGATCGCCCTGCCGTAGCGCCCGCTCGGGCATACCGTTGCCGCCATGGAGTTCACAGGCGGTGGAACAGCGATCCTCATCGCTCTCGCCGCAGGGCTCTGGCTCGTCTACCTCGTGCCGATGTGGCGTCGCCGCACCGAGTACCTGTCGACGGAGCGGAACGCCCTGCGGCTGCAGCAGACGCTGCGCATCATGGCCCAGACGGCCGAGCTTCCCGAGGCGGTGCGCGCGGAGATGACGGCGCGCGAGGTCGCCAACCAGGAGCGCACCCTCGCCGCTCGGCAGCGCGAGGAGCAGGCGATCGCCCGCGCTCGCGAGGCGGCCGCCCAGCGGGCCGTCCGCGAACGGCTGCAGCAGACCGCGCCCGGTCTCGCCGCCGAGGTCGACGCCGCCCAGCGCGGCCAGGCGCGCGTCCGACGCTCGCGCGCCGCCACATCGCTGCTGACCCTCCTCGCCCTCGTCGGCGTCATCGTCTCCGCCGTCGCGGGCGCCTGGGCCTGGACGGCGCTCTCCTCCTTCATCGTCGTGAGCGGCATCACCCTGCTCGTCGGCCTCGCTCGCGCCTCGCGCCGCCGCGAGACCGGCGCCGTCGCCCCCCGACGCGCGCAGCGCTTCGTCGACTTCGCCGCGGACGGCGACCGCACCTCCCGCGCCGCGGAGCCGCGCGACTGGACCCCCGTGCCCCTGCCGAAGCCGCGGTACCTCGCGGTGCCGAGCGCGAGCTCCGGACGCCCGGGCCTCGGCTCGATCGACCACACCGCGGTGCTCGCCGCCGCCGCGGCCGAGGCCGAGCGGGCGCAGCGAGCCGCGACCGCGCCGAGCGCGCCCGCGGTCGCGAGCGCCGCATCCGCCGCAGCATCGTCGGCCGGGGCCGTCGCTGCCGCCCCCGTTCCTGCCGCTCCGGTCGCCGTCCCCGCTGCTGACGCGACCGGGCGCAGCTCGTCCGAACCGGTCAGCCGGTTCGCCCGCATGGGCCTGCTCGAGGGGCTGCCGACCGCGGCGCCGGACCTCGACGAGGTGCTCGAACGGCGTCGCGCCGCCGGCTGAGCCGGGTGCCGAGAGGCCGCGACGGCAGTGATAGTGTTGTCGTCGTTCACGGGCCTGTGGCGCAGTTGGTAGCGCGCCTCGTTCGCATCGAGGAGGTCAGGGGTTCGAATCCCCTCAGGTCCACCACGCATCGTGAGCACGAGCAGAACCCCGGCCCCGCGGCCGGGGTTCTTGCGTTTCGAGGGGCGAAGGAACGCGCTCGACCCCGGGTGCTCGAGGCGAAGGGTCGGGGGTCGAGTGCGATGGCGCTCGCGGTGCGAACCCTGCAGTCGTGCCGTCCGGTCGAGACGCCCCTCGCCCGGGCTGCCGCCGAGAGCGCGGCCGCCGCGCTGCGCGAGAGCTGATCTGCTCAGGCTCGCTCGTACGTCACCTGCACCATGCCGTTCTCGAAGCGGCGCTCGCGCACGAGCCGCAGGTCGAGGCGCACGTCGTCGGGGAGGGCGCGGATGCCGCCGCCGACGATCGCCGGGCAGATGAGAAGCTGCACGACGTCGATGAGCCCGAGCCGGAAGGCCGTGGCGGCGAGCGCCGGGCCCTCGATCGTCACGTCGCCCGTCGCCGAGGCGAGGGCGCGCTCGATCGACTCCGCGGTGAGCTCGCGCTCGAGCCGGGTCCGGGTGGTGACGACGTCGTCGAGGGTGCGCGAGTAGACGACCTTCTCCGCGCGCTGCCAGATTTCGGCGAAGCGGGCCATCTCGGGGGTGTCGGCCCACGCGGGTTCGGTCTCCCAGCCCGACATCGTCTCGTACATGCGCCGCCCGTAGAGGAAGGTGCTGATCGAGCTCAGGTCGTCGTTGATCGCGGAGACGACCTCCTCGCTCGGGAAGGCCCAGTCGAAGCCTCCGCCGGCGTCGGAGTTGTAGCCGTCGAGCGAGCAGGCGACCGAGTAGACGAGGCGTGACATGGGCACACGGTACGCCTGCTCCGCGTCGGCGCGCAGGACTACGCTCGCGGCATCACCGCAGCGCAGCATCCCGCCGACAGTCACGACCTCATCCGGGTCCAGGGGGCGCGCGAGAACAACCTGCGCGACGTGAGCGTCGACCTCCCGAAGCGGCGCCTCACGGTATTCACGGGCGTCTCGGGCTCGGGCAAGTCGAGTCTCGTGTTCGCGACGATCGCCGCCGAGTCGCAGCGCATGATCAACGAGACCTACAGCGCGTTCGTGCAAAACTTCATGCCGAGCCTCGCCCGGCCCGACGTCGACGTGCTCGAGGGGCTCACGACCGCGATCATCGTCGATCAGGAGCGCATGGGCGCGAACTCGCGCTCGACGGTGGGAACGGCGACCGACGCGAACGCGATGCTGCGCGTGCTCTTCAGCCGACTGGGCGATCCGTACATCGGTCCGCCCAACGCCTTCTCGTTCAACGTGCCGACGACGCGCGTGAGCGGCGAGCGCACGAGTGCGACGGGCGAGCGCACGGTCATCGAGGACGAGGTGTACCTGGGCGGGATGTGCCCGCGCTGCGAGGGCATGGGCAGCGTGACCGACATCGACATCAGCCAGCTCGTCGACGACAGCCGTTCGATCGCCGAGGGCGCGATCACCGTGCCCGGCTACACCGCGGACGGCTGGATGGTGCGCATCTTCACCGAGTCCGGCTTCGTCGACGGCGACGTGCCGGTGCGCGACTTCAGCCCCGAGATGCTCGCCGACTTCCTCTACAAGGAGCCGACGAAGGTCAGGGTCGCGAACATCAACATGACGTACGAGGGCCTCGTGCCGCGCATCCAGAAGTCGATGCTCAGCAAGGACGTCGACGCGATGCAGCCGCACATCCGCGCCTTCGTCGAGCGCGCGGTCACCTTCACGACGTGCCCCGACTGCGCGGGCACCCGCCTGAGCGAGGCCGCGCGGTCGTCGCGCATCGCGGGCGTCAGCATCGCCGAGGCGTGCGCGATGCAGATCAGCGACCTCGCCTCGTGGGTCGCCGCGATCGACGACCCCGGTGTCGCTCCGCTCGTGGCGACCCTCCGCCGCGCGCTCGACTCGTTCACCGAGATCGGACTCGGCTACCTGAGCCTCGACCGGCCCGCGGGCACGCTCTCGGGCGGCGAGGCGCAGCGCACGAAGATGATCCGGCACCTCGGCTCGTCGCTCACCGATGTCACGTACGTCTTCGACGAGCCGACGGTGGGGCTGCACCCGCACGACATCCGGCGCATGAACGGGCTCCTGCAGCGACTGCGCGACAAGGGCAACACCGTGCTCGTCGTCGAGCACAAGCCCGAGGCGATCGCGATCGCCGACCACGTCGTCGACCTCGGCCCGGGCGCCGGGACGGCGGGCGGCGAGATCGTCTTCGAGGGCACGGTCGACGAGCTGCGGGCGAGCGGCACGCTCACCGGGCGGCACCTGGACGACCGCGCGGCCCTCAAGACCGGCGTGCGGACGCCGATGGGGGCGATCGCCGTGCGCGGAGCATCCGATCACAATCTTCAGGGGGTCGACGTCGACGTTCCGCTCGGCGTCCTCGTCGTCGTCACGGGCGTCGCGGGTTCGGGCAAGAGCTCGCTCATCCACGGCTCGGTCGTGCGCGATGGCGGAGCGCCGCGCGAGGGCGTCGTCGCGGTCGACCAGGGCGCGATCCGCGGCTCCCGGCGCAGCAACCCGGCGACCTACACGGGCATGCTCGAGCCGATCCGCAAGGCGTTCGCGAAGGCCAACGGCGTGAAGCCCGCCCTCTTCAGCGCGAACTCCGAGGGCGCGTGCCCGACCTGCAAGGGAGCGGGCGTCGTCGACACCGATCTGGGGATGCTCGCCACCGTGTCGTCCCCGTGCGAGGACTGCGGCGGCCGGCGCTTCCAGTCCTCCGTGCTCGAGTACCGCCTGGGCGGCGCGAACATCACCGACGTGCTGGCGATGCCCGTGAGCGAGGCCGTCGACTTCTTCGCGACGGGCGAGTCGCGCGTGCCCGCGGCGCTCGCGGTCCTGCAGCGCCTCGTCGCCGCGCGCGCGACGCTCACGGGCGAGCACCTCGCCGAGTACGTCGCCCGATGACGCGGCGGATCCGAGCTCGCGCCGCGTTCTCGATTCCGAAAGATTCGCCATTCCTTCACGCTGTTCAGCCAGAATGAACGCCCAGAAGTGCGCTCGGCGTGGATACAGTTCGTCAACACCACCGTGCTTTTCGAGCACACCGACCGAGGGAGCTGCATGGACATCGCCGTCCGCCGCGAACCGATCGAGGGGGAGCGCCGCGTCGCGGCCACACCCGCCTCGACGGCGCAGTATCTGAAGAACGGGCTCAGCGTCACGATCGAGCGAGGGGCCGGCACCGCATCGGGCTACGCCGACGCCGACTACGAGGCTGCGGGGGCGACGCTCGTCGACGCCGTCGATCTCGGCCGCGTCGAGGTCCTCGCCCACGTGCGCCCGCTCGACGCCGCGACGATCGGGGCGCTGCCGAGCGGGGCCGTCACGGTCGGCTTCGGCTCGCCCGCCTCCGAGCTCGACGGGGTCGCGGCGCTCGCCGCGCAGGGCGTCACCGCCTTCTCGCTCGAGCTCATCCCGCGCATCTCGCGCGCTCAGTCGATGGACGCCCTCACCTCGCAGTCGCTCATCGCGGGCTACCGCTGCGTGCTCGAGGCCGGCATGCGCTTCCCCCGGTTCTTCCCGCTCTACATGACCGCTGCCGGCACGATCCCGCCCGCGCGGGTGCTCGTGCTCGGGGCCGGCGTCGCGGGTCTCCAGGCGATCGCGACCGCGAAGCGCCTCGGCGCGAAGGTCTCGGCGTACGACGTGCGCTCGGCCTCCGCCGACGAGGTCCGCTCGATGGGCGGCACGTTCATCCACCTCGATCTCGACGCCGCGGCGGACGCCGCGGGCGGCTACGCGAAAGAGCTCGCCGCCGACCGCGCCGACCGCCAGCGCGAGCTGCTCGCCCCCCACGTCGCCGACGCCGACGTCATCATCACGACCGCGGCCATCCCCGGCCGCCCGGCGCCGCGCCTCATCACGGCGTCGATGCTGCAGGGCATGAAGCCCGCCTCGGTCATCGTCGACCTCGCCGCCGAGACGGGCGGCAACGTCGAGGGCGCGGTCGCGGGCGAGGATGTCCGCGTCGAGGTCCCCGGCGGATTCGTCACGATCGTGGGCATGAAGGACGCCCCCTCGACCATGGCCTTCGACGCGAGCCGCCTGCTCGCCCAGAACATCGCCAACCTCATCGGCCTCATGACCGTCGAGGGCGCCATCGCGCCCGACTTCGACGACGAGGTCGTCGCCGGCGCCTGCCTCGCTCACGCGGGCGAGGTCCGCCACGAGCCCACGGCCGCCGCGATCGCGGCCGCCGCCACCTCCTCGACCGGAACGACGGGAGCGCACTGATGGACCCCATCACCCTGCTGACCTTCTTCGTGCTCTCGGTCTTCGTCGGCTTCGAAGTCGTCTCGAAGGTCTCGAGCACCCTGCACACGCCCCTCATGTCGGGCGCGAACGCGATCCACGGCATCATCCTCGTCGGCGCCGTGATCGTGGCGGGCCAGGCGGAGAGCCCGCTCGTGCTCGTGGTCGCGCTCCTCGCCGTGCTCATGGCCACGGTCAACCTGGTCGGCGGCTTCGTCGTCACCGACCGCATGCTCCAGATGTTCGGCGGCCGCAAGCCCGCCCCCCAGCGCGCCGATGCGGAGGACGCCCGATGACGATTCTCAGCTCCGAGCTGACCGCGTTCCTCTACCTGGTCGCCGCGGTCTGCTTCATCCTCGCTCTCAAGGGTCTCGGCTCGCCGAAGACCGCTCGTCGCGGCAACCTCGTGGGCGCGTTCGGCGCCCTGCTCGCGATGATCGTCGTCTTCCTGTCGACCGAGCTCGACAACATCGCGCTGATCCTCGCCGTCATCGCGGTCGGAACCGTCATCGCGGTTCCCGCCTCGCGCATGGTCAAGATGACGCAGATGCCGCAGCTCGTCGCGCTGTTCAACGGCGTCGGCGGCGGTGCCGCCGCTCTCGTGGCGCTGCTCGAGCTCGAGCACAGCGACACGATCGGCGCCTTCCTCGCGGTCGCCTTCACGGTGCTGATCGGGTCGATCGCGTTCTCCGGCTCGGTCGTCACGTTCCTCAAGCTCCAGGAGCTCATGCCCACGCGCCCGATCGTCTTCGCCGGGCAGGCGATCGTCATCGTCCTCCTGCTC
Source organism: Microcella sp. (assembly GCF_030645145.1). GTDB lineage: Bacteria > Actinomycetota > Actinomycetes > Actinomycetales > Microbacteriaceae > Microcella. The sequence goes on from NZ_JAUSMI010000103.1 coordinate 15,350, forward strand.
GTCGTGGGCCTCTCCGCCGCCGCGCTCATCGTGCTCGACGAGGCGACGCTCGCGGGGCTCGGACTCGCGGGAATCAAGGGCACGGCCGCGGTCGTCGCACTCGCCGTCGGCCTGGTCCTGGGCGTCCTGCTCGTGCTTCCCGTGGGCGGCGCCGATGTGCCGATCGTCATCTCGCTACTCAACGCCGGTACCGGTCTCGCGGTCGCGGCGTCGGGTCTCGTCCTCAGCAACACGCTGCTGCTCGTGGCGGGAACGCTCGTCGGCGCGAGCGGCTCGATCCTCACGCGCGAGATGGCGAAGGCCATGGGGCGCAGCGTCACGGGGATCCTGTTCGGGGCCTTCAAGGGCGGCTCGACGGCAGGGTCGACGGTCGCCTCCGATCGGCCGGTGCGCTCGTCGACCGCGGAGGACGTCGCGATCCTGCTCGGCTACGCGCAGCGCGTCATCGTCGTCCCCGGCTACGGTCTCGCCGTCGCCCAGGCGCAGCACACGATGGCCGAGCTCGCGACGACGCTCGAGGCGAAGGGCATCGAGGTCGTCTTCGGCATCCACCCCGTCGCCGGCCGCATGCCGGGGCACATGAACGTCCTCCTCGCCGAGGCGAACGTGCCCTACGAGGTGCTGCAGGAGATGGACGAGGTCAACCCGCAGTTCAAGACGGCCGACGTCGCCCTCGTGGTGGGCGCGAACGACGTCGTGAACCCGGCGGCGAAGTCGAGCCCCGGGTCGCCGATCTACGGGATGCCCATCCTCGACGTCGCCTCGGCCCGCCAGGTCGTCTTCCTCAAGCGCTCCATGCGCCCCGGATTCGCCGGCATCGAGAACGACCTGCTGTTCGAGCCGCAGACGACGCTGCTGTTCGGCGACGCGAAGGAATCGCTCACGAAGGTGCTCAGCGCGGTCAAGGCGCTGTAGCGCCGGAGCCGACGCACGTGCGAGAGGCGCGGGGCCCGTGACGGCCCCGCGCCTCCTCCGTCATCGTCAGTCGCTCTCGGCATTCCTCCGGCGCCGCCGGACGACGCCCAGCGCGATCAGGAGCGCGCCGATCCCGGCGAGGATCGCCGCTCCGATCGTGAGACCTGCGTTCCATCCGATGAACTCGCCCGGTTCGTTCGAGCCCGGGGTCTCGCGGCCGAACATCACCGCAGCGACGACGACCCCGATGACGAGGAGCAGCGCACCGGGGGCGATGAGACCCCAGCCGGAGGACGGCGTCGGGGAGGGGGCGGAGCTCGGGCGGGCGTCGATGTCGTTCATGCTGTCCATGACAACAACTACGGGGTGCTGCGCGGTAGGGGGTTGACCGGTAGGGGGTTGACCGGTCGAGCCCGTTCCCCGTCAGTCGGCGGGCTCGTCCTCCCGGGGGGCGAGAAGCCCCGCTCGTTCCGCCTCCGTGACCGCCTGACGGCGCGACTCGACGCCGAGCACGTCGAAGATGCGCATGATGTCGTGGCCGATCGTCGAGGTGCCGAAGTTCATGGCGCGCGCGATCTGTCCGTTCGTGCGGCCCGCCTGCAGGTGCTCGAGGATCTCGCGCTGCCGCGCGCTCAGCGGAGCGCTCCGGCGCGGGCGATCGCGCGGGGCGACGGCGGCGGGCTCGGCGCTCGAGATCGTCGCCGAGACCAGGTCGGCCACCGCCGCCCAGAAGACGCGGTTCTGCTCGTGCGCCGGAGCGACGTCCATCGCGAGCGCCATGCCGCCGATCGTGGCGCCGCGGGCGAGGAGCGGCAGGCAGATGATGTGCGTGCCGGGGAGGTCGAGCCCCTCGAGCCCTGCGTACCGTGCCGTGAGTTCGGGCACCTCCCCTTCCACGACGGTGCCCCGGCGCACCGAGTCGGCGAGCGGAATGGGGCTGTCGAGTGCGTAGCGCGGCCCGTCCCGGAGCATTCCGGTCGGGAAGCCGAACATCGTGCGCACGTCCAGGAAGCTCTGGCTGTCGATCATCCCGACGGCGGCGCTGCGCGCCTCGAACGGCCGCAGCACCTGCAGCACGAGCGAGCTCGCGAACGACGCGCGGTCGGGCCGGTTCGCGCAGATGCGGGCGAGCTCGGCAAGGCAGCCGAGGAGTTCGCGCTCCCTCATCGGGTCGTGAGGGGGGAGGTCGCGGGACGCGAGTTGTGGAACGGGGCGGGGCCGACGCGAGCGGCTCTCGTCATGGATCGTCTCTCAAGGTGTTCGGGGCGGCGGTCCGCCGATGCATCCTTGTCATCCGAGCATATGTCTCGAGCTGTCGAAAGGGATTGACGAACGCCCCGCGATAGGGCATAGCGCGAAGAAGCGCGCGCGCGTTCCCCAGGGGCACGGCTTACCCTGGGAGGGTGCTCGCCGCCCCGCTGACCTCCGCCGAGATCGAGGGCATCCGCGCGCGGTTCCCGATCCTCCGTCGTGAGGTGAACGGGCATCCGCTCGTCTACCTCGATTCGGCGGCCACCGCGCAGAAGCCCGACGCCGTCATCGACGCCGAGAGCGACTTCCTGCGCACCTCGAACGCGGCCGTCAATCGCGGAGCCCACTCCCTCGCCGGCGAGGCCACCGAGGCGTACGAGGATGCCCGGGCCACGATCGCGCGCTTCCTCGGCGTCGACGAGAACGAGGTGGTGTTCACGAGCCACGCCACCGAGGCGCTCAACCTCGTCGCGTACTCCCTCGGAACCGCGAGCAGCGGCAGCGGAGCCGGTTCGCACCCCGACGCCGCGCGCTTCGCGCTGCGCGAGGGCGACGAGATCGTCGTGACCGAGCTCGAGCACCACGCGAACCTCATCCCGTGGCAGGAGCTCGCGGCCCGCACGGGCGCGACGCTGCGGTACATCCCCGTGCTCGACCACGGCGGGCTCGATCTCGACGCGGCCGCGACCATCATCGGCGAGCGCACGCGCGTGCTCGCCGTCACCCACGTCTCGAACGTCACGGGCGGCGTGACCCCGCTTGAGCACCTCGTGCCGCTCGCGCGCGCGGTCGGCGCGCTCGTCGTGCTCGACGCGTGCCAGTCGGCTCCGCACCTGCCGCTGCGGCCGCGCGAGCTCGACGTCGACATCGCCGTGTTCAGCGGCCACAAGCTCTACGGCCCGACCGGCATCGGCGTGCTCTACGGCCGCACCGAGCTCCTCGACGCGATGCCGCCGTTCCTCTACGGCGGCTCGATGATCACGACGGTCACGATGGAGCACTCCGAGTACCTCCCCGCGCCGCAGCGCTTCGAGCCCGGCACTCCGCGCCTGTCGCAGGCGGTCGGGCTCGCGGCCGCGATCCGCTTCGTCGAGGAGGTCGGGCTGGACCGCATCGCCGCGACCGAGCATCAGCTCGCGGCGCGGCTGCTCGACGGCCTCGCGCGCGTGCCGGGCGTGCGCATCCTCGGCGCCGACAACCCCGCGCCGCGCGTCGCGCTCGCCTCGATCGTCGTCGACGGCGTGCACGCGCACGACGCCGGCCAGGTGCTCGACGACCGGGGAATCGCGGCGCGCGTCGGCCACCACTGCGCGCAGCCCCTGCACCGCCGCTTCGGGGTCAGCGCGAGCCTGCGGCTGAGCGCGGGCATCCACACGACGGAGGACGAGCTCGATCTCGCGATCGACGCGGTCGCGGGCATCCGCCCGTTCTTCGGTCTCGGCGAGGGGGCGGAAGCATGAGCGGTCTCGAGCAGCTGTACCAGCAGATCATCATGGATCACGCGAAGCACCCGCACGGCACCGATCTCGCCGCGGGCGAGGAGACGAGCCACCAGCGCAACCCCGTGTGCGGCGACGAGATCACGCTCGCCCTGCGGTGGGATGCCGCGGGCGACCGCATCGCGGACGTCGCGTGGGAGGGGAGCGGCTGCTCGATCTCGCAGGCGAGCGCCTCGCTCCTGGCGACCCTCGCGGAGGAGCGCGCCGCCGAGGGCGAGGCGTGGACGCCGGAGGAGCTCACGGCGCTCATCGCGGAGTTCCGCGAGGCTCTGCGGTCGCGCGGGGCGATCGCGCTCGACGAGGAGCGCTTCGGCGACGCGGCCGCGCTCAGCGGCGTCTCGAGGTACGTCGCGCGCGTGAAGTGCGCGATGCTCGCTTGGGTCGCGGCGGAGGACCTGCTCGTGCGGCGCGCGGGCGCCGGCAGCTAGGCCTCGACGGCCTCGAGCACCCAGATCGGGATGCGCCGCTCCGTCTTCTTCTGGTACTCGGCGTAGTCGGGCCAGACGGCGCACGCGCGCTCCCACCACAGCTCGCGCTCGGGGCCCTCGGCGAGCTCGCGGGCGCGGTAGTCGCGCTTCTCCGCCATGTCCTGCAGCTCGCACAGCGGGTGGGCGACGAGATTGCGATGCCAGGCGGGGTGGTCGGGGGCGCCGCCCTTCGAGGCGACGACGAGGTAGTCGCCGTCGTGCTCGACGCGCATGAGCGCGGTCTTGCGCAGCTTCCCGCTCGTCGCGCCGAGCGTCGTCAGGACGATGATGGGCCGACCGCGGAGGTCGTTGCCCTCCTGGCCATTGGTGCGCTCGTAGAGCTCCGCCTGCTCGCGGGCCCACTCGGACGTGCTGGGTGCGTACTCTCCGGTCAGCGGCATGCCTCGAGGCTAGCTGTAGTTCCCAGGCAGGTTGTTCAGGTCGAGCTCCTCCAGGCTTGAGGGTGTCTAGTCGCTCTCACCTGAAGGAGCCCGATGGAGCTTCACGCTAATGCCCGTTTGTCTGTTGAAGGTCGACGACTGCTGTGTCG
>NZ_JAUSMI010000109.1 GCF_030645145.1 Microcella sp.
CCGGGCCGTGCTCGCGCAGGCGTGCGCCGACGCGGGGCTCGCGCCGTGGCACGACCCCCACAACGACGAGGAGAGGTTCGTGCGCGTGCGGGTGCGGCGCAGCATCCTGCCCCTGCTCGAATCGGAGCTCGATGCGGGCGCGACGGAGGCGCTCGCGCGCACCGCGGAGATCGCGCGGGAGGACTCCGAGGCGCTCGACCGGATGGTCGACGAGGTCGCCGAGGAGCTCGTCGAGCTCGAGGAGGCGGGCTGCTCGCTCCCCGTCGACTGGCTCGCCGCCAACCCCGCGGCACTGCGGCATCGGCTGATCCGGCTCGTCGCGCGCGTCGAGTTCGGGGCGGCCCTCAGCCGTGCGCAGACGCTCGAGGTCGCGCGCCTCGTCACCGACTGGCACGGGCAGAAAGCGGTGCACCTGCCCGGCATTAGGGTGGAACGCACCGCGGGCCGCATCGTCTTCACGGCGGCGCCCGAGCCCGCGCCTTCGCCCGCCGACAGCTGACATGCGACTGGGAGACCGATGGACGTCGAGGACATCCGCGCCGATCTGACCGAGGTGCTCATCACCGAGGAGGAGATCCACGCCAAGCTCGCCGAGCTCGCGCGCCGGGTCGAGGCCGACTACGCCGAGACGACGCCGCTCCTCGTCGGAGTGCTCAAGGGCGCGGTCATGGTCATGGCCGACTTCGCGCGCGAGCTGCAGATCCACATCGACATGGACTGGATGGCCGTCTCGAGCTACGGCGCCGGCACCGAGTCGAGCGGCGTCGTGCGCATCCTCAAGGATCTCGACACCGACATCGCTGGCCGCGACGTCCTCATCGTGGAGGACATCATCGACTCGGGGCTCACGCTCTCGTGGCTGCTTCAGAACCTGCAGTCGCGCGGCGCGAAGAGCGTGAAGATCCTCGCCCTCCTCCGCAAGCCCGAGTCGATCAAGGTCGAGGTCGACGTCGAGTACGTCGGCTTCGACATCCCGCCCGCGTTCGTCGTCGGCTACGGCCTCGACTTCGCCGAGCGCTACCGCAACCTGCGCGCCGTGGGCGTGCTCGCGCCGCACGTCTACGAGTAGCGGCCGCGGGGCGCCAGCCCGCGCCTAGTCGTGCCCTCGGCTAATCGTGCTCCGGGTTCGCGGTCTGCTGCGGCTCGGCCTCGGGCTGCGTCGCCGCCGGTGCCGCGTCGAAGCCGAAGCGCTCGCCGTCCTCCCACGCGCCGGGCTGGTTGCCGCCGACGGGGAACCCGCCCGCATCCTTGAGCAGTCGCGCGACGTGCAGCAGGTTGTAGGTCGCAAAGGTCGTGTTGCGGTTCGTGAAGTCGCTCTCGGGTCCGCCCGACTCGTCGTCGAGGTAGCTCGGACCGGGGCCCACGGGGCCGATCCAGCCCGCGTCGGCCGCCGGCGGGATCGTGAAGCCGATGTGCTGCAGCGCGTACAGCAGCGAGGCGCCGACGTTCTTCACGCCGTCCTCGTTGCCCGTGACGATGACGCCGCCGACCTTGCCGTGGAACACGCTCAGTCCGCTCTCGGCCGTCTCGCTCGAGTGCGCGTAGAGGCGCTCGATCAGTCGGCGGGTCACGCTCGACTGCTCGCCGAGCCAGATGGGGCTGCCGATGATGAGGATGTCCGCCGCGGCGATGCGCGGCCAGAGCGCCGGCCAGTCATCGAACTGCCATCCCTGCTCGCGCATGTCGGGGTACACGCCGGGAGCCACCTCGTGGTCGACGAGGCGGAAGGCGTCGACCTCGACCCCGTTCGCGCGCAGCAGCGCGATCGAGCGGTCGAGGAGGCCCTGCGTGTGACTGAGCTCGGGGCTCCGCTTGAGCGTCGTGTTGACGACGACGGCGCGCAGGTCTCGGAAGCGGTCGGGGTTCGGGAGGGAGATCCGGGTCATGCGCTCCACTGGAGCACGAGCATCCTGAACGGCATAAGGGGTCTGCGCCGACCGCGAACAGATCAGCGCCCCCCAAGAGGCGCCCGATACCGTTAACCGCTCCCCTCGTATCCCGAGGTCCGGACGAACGCTCGCAGAAAGGTGCGGCTCGCCTCATGGCCCGCAAGAAGTTCGATGCCAAGCGCATCGTCAAAGGCCCCTTCCTCTACATCATCGCGGGCGCCATCGCGCTCTGGATCGGCTTCGGCCTGCTGAGCGGGGGCGGCTTCCGCACCATCACCACGCAGGAGGGCCTCGCCCTCCTCGAGGGCGGGACGGTCGAGAAGGCAACGATCATCGACGGCGAGCAGCGCGTCGACCTCGAGCTGAGCGAGCCCGACGGCGACAACGGCGACCGGGTGCAGTTCCAGTACGTCGCGCCGCGCGGCGAGGCGATCGTCGCCGCGATCGACGACGCGAACCTCGACGAGTTCGACGACCAGGTGCCGCAGACCAACTGGTTCGTGAGCCTGCTCGGCCTGCTCATCCCCTTCCTCATCATCGGCGTCATCTTCTGGTTCCTGCTGACGAACCTGCAGGGCGGCGGCAGCCGCGTCATGCAGTTCGGCAAGTCGCGCGCGAAGCTCGTGAGCAAGGAGAGCCCGCAGGTGACCTTCGACGATGTCGCGGGCGCCGAGGAGGCGATCGAGGAGCTCCACGAGATCAAGGACTTCCTGAAGGACCCGACGCGGTTCCAGGCCGTCGGCGCACGCATCCCCAAGGGCGTGCTCCTGTACGGCCCTCCCGGCACCGGCAAGACGCTCCTCGCGCGCGCAGTCGCGGGCGAGGCGGGCGTGCCGTTCTACTCGATCTCCGGCTCCGACTTCGTCGAGATGTTCGTCGGCGTCGGCGCGAGCCGCGTGCGCGACCTCTTCAAGGAGGCCAAGGAGAACGCGCCGGCCATCATCTTCGTCGACGAGATCGACGCAGTCGGTCGTCACCGCGGCGCCGGCATGGGCGGCGGGCACGACGAGCGCGAGCAGACGCTCAACCAGATGCTCGTCGAGATGGACGGCTTCGACCCCAAGACCAACGTCATCATGATCGCGGCCACCAACCGCCCCGACATCCTCGACCCCGCGCTGCTGCGCCCGGGCCGCTTCGACCGGCAGATCCAGGTGGATGCGCCCGACATGAAGGGTCGCCAGAAGATCCTCGGCGTGCACGCCAAGGGCAAGCCCATGGCCGAGGATGTCGACCTCGAGGTGCTCGCGCGCAAGACGCCCGGCTTCACGGGCGCCGACCTCGCGAACGTGCTCAACGAGGCGGCGCTGCTCACGGCGCGTACGAACGGCGAGATCATCACGAACCGCAACCTCGACGAGGCCGTCGACCGGGTCATGGCCGGCCCGCAGCGGCGCAGCCGCGTCATGCGCGACCACGAGAAGCTCATCACCGCCTACCACGAGGGCGGTCACGCGCTCGCGGCCGCGGCGATGCGCCACACCGACCCCGTGACGAAAGTGACGATCCTGCCGCGCGGCCGCGCCCTCGGCTACACGATGGTGCTGCCGCTCGACGACAAGTACTCGGTCACGCGTAACGAGCTGCTCGACCAGCTCGCGTACGCGATGGGCGGCCGCGTCGCGGAGGAGATCGTCTTCCACGACCCGACCACCGGCGCGAGCAACGACATCGAGAAGGCGACGAGCATCGCCCGCAAGATGGTCACCGAGTACGGCATGAGCGCCGAGGTCGGCTCGATCAAACTCGGCCAGTCGAGCGGCGAGGTCTTCCTCGGCCGCGACATGGGCCACCAGCGCGACTACTCCGAGCGGGTCGCTGAGCGCGTCGACGCCGAGGTGCGCGCGCTCATCGATCAGGCGCACACCGAGGCGTGGAACGTCATCAACGACAACCGCGACGTGCTCGACCGCCTCGCGACCGAGCTGCTCGAGAAGGAGACCCTCGACCACCTCCAGCTCGCCGAGATCTTCGCGAGCGTCAAGAAGCTGCCCGAGCGCCCGCAGTGGCTCTCGAGCGACGACCGCCCGCTGCCTGACCTGCCGCCCGTGCCGATGCCGGCGAAGGCGCCGATCGACAGCTCGGTGACCGACGGCGGCGTCGCGAGCGAGCACTCGGCGCCCGCGAGCGTCGCGCGCAGCGAGGCCGACACGGGAACCGACCAGGCGAGCTGACGCGCATGGCGCCCATCGACATCCCCCGCATCGAGGCGGCGGTCGCCGAGATCCTCGCCGCCATCGGCGAGGACGTCGAGCGGCCCGGCCTCGCGACGACGCCGGAGCGCATCGCCAAGGCGTACGGCGACTTCTTCGCCGGCGTCGGCGTCGACCCCGTGCCCGAGCTGCAGGACGGCGCCGAGATGGCGACCGAGCCCGGCGAGCGCGGCGAGCTCGTGCTGCTGCGCGACATCGCGCTGCGGTCGATGTGCGAGCACCATCTGCTGCCGTTCGCGGGCGTCGCGCACGTCGCCTACGTGCCGGCCCAGCGCATCATCGGGCTCGGGCGCATCCCGCGCCTCGTCGAGATCGTCTCCGCCCGCCCCCAGCTGCAGGAGCGCCTCGGCGAGGACGTCGCCGACGCGCTCGACCGCGCGATCTCGCCCGCCGGCGTGCTCGTCGTGATCGAGGCGCGGCACGGCTGCGTCGCCGCGCGCGGCGTCCGCTACGCCGAGTCGACGACCGTCACCGTCGCCTCGCGCGGCACCCTCGCCGACCCCGTGCAGCGCGCCGAGGTCATGGCGCTCATCGGCCGGAGCGGCGCGTGACCACCGCCCCCGGGCCCGTGCGGCCCGAGGTGTGGGGCGTGCTCAACGTCACGCCCGACTCGTTCAGCGACGGCGGGCGCTACCTCGAGCCCGAGGCCGCGGTCGCGCAGGCCCGCCGGCTCGTCGACGACGGCGCCGACGTCATCGACGTCGGGGGCGAGTCGACCCGGCCCGGAGCCGAGCCCGTCTCCGCGATCGAGGAGGCGGCACGCGTCGTGCCGGTCGTGCGCGCGCTCGCCGAGGCGGGCATCCGCGTCTCGATCGACACCCTCAACGCGTCGACCGCGCGCGCGGCCGTCGAAGCCGGCGCGCTCATCGTCAACGACGTGAGCGGGGGGCTCGAGGACCCGGACATGCTGTCGATGATCGCGGCCCTCGAGGTCGATTACGTCGCGATGCACTGGCGCGGCCGCAGCGATCGGTGGGATGCCGTGAGCGACTACGCCGACCCCGTCGCCGACGTGCGCGACGAGCTGCGATCGCGCCGCGACGCCGCGCTCGCGGCAGGCATCGCGCCGGAGCGCCTCTGGCTCGACCCCGGCATCGGCTTCGCCAAGCGCGGCGACGCCAACTGGGCCCTGCTGCGCGGCCTGCCGGCGCTCGCCGAGCTCGGGCATCCGCTGCTCGTGGGGGCGTCGCGCAAGCGCTTCCTCGGCGCGCTGCTGCCCGAGGGTGCCGCCGTCGAGGAGCGCGACCTGCCGACCGCCGTCGTGAACGCGCTGTGCGCCGACGCCGGAGTCCGGGCCGTGCGCGTGCACGACGCCGCGGCGACGAGCCGCGCGCTCGACGTGTGGGCCGCCTGGCGCGGGGCGGGCGTCGGCGTCGGCACGGGAGGGGCCGCCGCATGAGCGACCGCATCATCCTCACCGGCCTGCGCGCGCAGGCCCACCACGGCGTCTACGAGCACGAGCGCCGCGACGGCCAGCCGTTCGTCATCGACGTCGTCGCCCACCTCGACCTCGCGCGCGCGGCCGGCAGCGACGACGTCG
>NZ_JAUSMI010000124.1 GCF_030645145.1 Microcella sp.
CGGCGGCCGGGGCGGCCTCGGCGGCCGGGGCGGCCTCGGCGGGCGCGGTCTCGCCGCCGCCGCTGCCGTCACCGATCCGGACGAGCGCGGTGCCGACCTCGACGGTCTCGTCCTCCGCGACGAGGATCTCCTCGACCACGCCGGCGATGGGGGACGGGATCTCGGTGTCGACCTTGTCGGTCGAGACCTCGAGCAGCGGCTCGTCGACCTCGACGCGGTCGCCCACGTTCTTCAGCCAGCGGGTGACCGTGCCCTCGGTGACGCTCTCGCCGAGCGCCGGGAGGTTGACGGATTCGCTCATCAGTGATGCTCCTTTGGGAAACCGGTGGTTGTTCAGCTTATGGGCGGATCAGATGCCGTGCAGGGGCTTGCCGGCGAGGGCGAGGAATGCCTCTCCGAGCGCCTCGTTCTGCGTCGGGTGCGCGTGGAGCAGGGGCGCGATGTCCTCGGGGTGGGCGTCCCAGTTGACAGCGAGCTGTGCCTCGCCGATGAGCTCGCCCACGCGCGCGCCGATCATGTGCACGCCGACCACCGGTCCGTCGACGACGCGGACGACCTTGATGACGCCCGCGGTCTCGAGGATGTGGCTCTTGCCGTTCCCCGCGAGGTTGTAGTCGTAGGACGCGATCTGCGCCTCGCCGTACTGCTCCTTCGCCTTCGCCTCGGTGAGGCCGACCGAGGCGACCTCGGGCTCGGAGTAGGTGACCTTCGGCACGTTCACGTCGCTGATCACGACGGGCTGGAGGCCCGCGATCTCCTCGGCGACGAAGATGCCGTGCTGGAAGCCGCGGTGCGCGAGCTGCAGGCCGGGGACGATGTCTCCGACGGCGTAGACGCCCGGGACGTTCGTGCGCAGGCGCTCGTCGGTCAGGACGAAGCCGCGGTCCATCGCGATGCCGACCTCCTCGTAGCCGAGGTTGGCGGTCATTGGGCCGCGACCGACGGCGACGAGCAGCAGGTCAGCCTCGATCGTCTCGCCGCTCTCGAGCGTCACGACGACGCCGTTGTCGTCCTGCGTCACGCCCTGGAAGCGCACGCCGAGCTTGAAGTCGATGCCGCGCTTGCGGTACGCGCGCTCGAACTGCTTGGAGATCGCCTCGTCCTCGTTCGGCACGAGGTGGGGGAGGGCCTCGATGATGACGACCTCGGCGCCGAAGGAGCGCCAGACGCTGGAGAACTCGACGCCGATCACGCCGCCGCCGAGCACGGCGACCTTCTTGGGGACGTAGTCGAGCTGGAGCGCCTGCTCGGAGGTGATCACGCGCCCGCCAATCTCGAGCCCCGGGAGGCTGCGCGAGTAGGAGCCCGTCGCGAGGACGACGTTCTTGCCCGTGATCGTGTTCTCGCCGACCTGGACGGTCGTGGGCGAGGTGAGGCGGCCCTCGCCCTCGATCGTCGTGATGCCGCGCGCCTTGATGAGGCCCTGCAGACCCTTGTACTTGCTCGCCACGATGCCGTCGCGGTACGCGTTCACGGCGGGCACGTCGATGCCCTCGAGCGTCGCGCGCACTCCGAACTTGGCGGAGTCGCGCGCAGCGTCCGCGACCTCGCCGGCGTGCAGCAGCGCCTTCGTGGGGATGCAGCCGAAGTGGAGGCACGTGCCTCCCACCTTGCTCTTCTCGATCAGGCCGACGGTCATGCCGAGCTGGCTGGCACGGAGGGCGGCCGCGTAGCCGCCACTGCCGGCGCCGAGGATGACGAGATCAAAAGTGTGTTCCGACACCGAGGAGACTCCCTTGAGGATTCGTGCGGAGGCCGATCTAGACGGTGGCAGTCGACCTGGAGGGCGGCACGCGTCGCGCACCGCCGTCGAGCCTACTACTGACCGGCCAGCCGCTCCGCGAGCTTCACGAGCAGTCGGACGGTCACGCCGGACGGGCCCTTCGGGGTCCAGCCGAAGCCCGAGCCGCCGTTGTTGGCGGGCCCGGCGATGTCGAGGTGGGCCCACGGGATGCGCGGCGCATCCTGATCGTCGCCTGTGCGCCCCACGAACTCCTGCAGGAAGACTCCCGCGAGCAGCATGCCGGCCGCGGTGTTGCCCGGCTTCGCGTTGGCGATGTCGGCGACGTCGCTCTGCAGGAGCGACCGGAGATCCGCGGGCAGGGGCATGGGCCAGACGAGCTCGCCGGTCTCCGCCGCAGCCTCCTGGACCGAGCGGACGAGCTCGTCGGCACCCATGAGCGCCGCGTATCGGTCGCCGAGCGCGATGCGGGCGGCGCCGGTGAGCGTCGCGACGTCGACGATGGCGTCCGGGCGCTCCTCGCTCGCGGCGACGAGTCCGTCGGCGAGCACGAGGCGACCCTCGGCGTCCGTGTTGAGCACCTCGACCGTCGTGCCGCCGCGGATGGTGAGCACGTCGTTGGGGCGCATCGCGGTCGAGGAGGGGAGATTCTCCGCCAGGCAGAGCCACGCCGTGATCCGGATCGGGAGGCCGAGCTTCGCGATCGCGATCGTGGCAGCCAGCACCGTCGCAGCGCCCGTCATGTCGTACTTCATGCCCACCATCGATGCCGCGGGCTTGAGCGACAGCCCGCCGGAGTCGAACGTGATGCCCTTGCCGACGAGGGCGAGGTGCTGCGTCGCACCCTCCGGCGCGTAGCGCACGGCGACGAGCCGCGGGGGGCGGGACGAGCCCTGACCGACGCCGAGGATCCCGCCGAAGCCGCCCTCCTGCAGCGCGGGCACGTCCCACTCCTGCAGCTCGACCGGCGCATCGGCGGCGAGCTCGCGAGCCCGAGCGGCGAAGCTGTCCGGGTAGAGCTCGTTCGGGGGAGTGTTGACGAGATCGCGGACGACGACGACGGCCTCCGCGACGACGCGCGCCCGGCCGAGCGCGGCATCCGCACCCTCGACCGTCGTGGCGACCACGATGTCGCTCACGGCGACAGCAGAGTCCCCTGACCGCTGGGCCTGGTAGCGGTACGCACCGAGTGCGGCTCCTTCGAGCACGGCCTGCACGTCGGCGTCGTCGGTCGTCGGCAGCGCGAACGCGAGACGGGATGCCCCGCTCACCGCCCGCGATGCGGCACCGGCCGCGCTGCGCAGGGAATCGGGTGTCGTGGGCGTCGTGCCGAGGCCGACGAGGAGCACGCTCGCGGCCGAGACGCCGTCCGGAGCGATCTGCCGGGAGGTCTCGTCGGTCGCGCCGGTGAGGCCGAGGGCGGCGAGCCCGGCGCCGAGAGCGGAGAGCGCGTCAGCGAGAGGCCCTTCGATGCGCGGCCCGTCGGCCGTCTTCACGACTCCGACGACGAGCACGTCGGCGTCGATCTCGTGGGCGGGCACGGCGGAGACAGCGAGAGCAGGAGGGGTCATGCGGTCATCCTATTCGCGGCGCCTCCAGCGGATCCGGGCGCCGTGCCCCCGCCTGTTCGCTCTCGGCAGGTGCCGCGCGGCGTCCTCCCTCATGGCCCCCGACCTACCATGGAGGCATGCGCGAACCCTCCTCTCTGTACTCCGTCGTCATGGCGGATCACGAGGTCCCGCGCGGGCTCCCGCTCGTCGCGGGGCTCACCGGTTTCGTCGATTCGGGTACCGCGATCGGCCAGGTGACCGAGTACCTCGTCTCGGAGCTCGACCACCGCGACGTCGTCGTGTTCGACAACGACGAGCTGCTCGACTGGCGCGCGCGTCGCCCCGTCCTCTACTTCGACGAGACGCGCATCGCCGAGTACACGATGCCCTCCCTCGCCGTGCGGCTCATGACCGATGAGCTCGGGACGCCCTTCCTGCTGCTGAGCGGGTACGAGCCCGACTTCCACTGGGAGGGCTTCACGCAGGCCGTGCTCGACATCATCGAGCGGTTCGAGGTGTCGACGACGACCTGGGTGCAGGCCATCCCGATGCCCGTTCCCCATACCCGCCCGATCGGCGTGACGGTGAGCGGCAACCGCGACGACCTGATCGAGGCGCTGTCGGTGTGGCGACCCCGCACGCAGGTCCCGGGCAACGTCCTCCACCTGCTCGAGCATCGCCTGGCGCAGTCGGGGCACTCGGTCGCGAGCTTCGTGCTGCTCGTGCCTCACTACCTCGCCGACACCGAGTTCCCGTCGGCCGCGGTGACCGCTCTCGAGAGCATCACGGCCGCGACGGGTCTGCTCTTCCCGACCGACCGCCTGCGCGAGGAGGGGCGTGACTTCCTCGCGAAGATCGAGTCGCAGGTCGAGGGCAACACCGAGCTCGCCCGTCTCGTCGGCACGCTCGAGGAGCGCCACGACAGCTACATGGAGGACAACCCTCTGCGCTCGCCCCTGACCGACGAGGACGGCGAGCTCCCGACAGCCGACGCGATCGCGGCCGAGCTCGAGAAGTTCCTCGCCTTCCGGCGCCCGAGCGAGGACGAGTCGGCGGCCGACTGACCGCTCGAGCGCGCCTACGCTGAGAGCGTGGACTCCCGCCGCGCGACCTTCGTGCTCGTCATCGGCGGGCTCGCCTACATCGTGGCGGTCATGCAGCGGACATCGCTCGGGGTCGCGGGCGTCTCGGCGACCGATCGGTTCGGCATCGATGCGACCACGCTGTCCTCCCTCGCCGTCCTGCAGCTCCTCGTGTACGCCGGGCTGCAGATTCCGGTCGGAGTCCTCGTCGACCGGTTCGGTCCGCGCGCGCTCATCGGGGTCGGTGCCGCGGTCATGGCCATCGGGCAGCTCGTCCTCGCTCTCGCCCCCGATATCGCGATCGCCGTCCTCGGGCGCGTGCTCGTCGGCGCGGGCGACGCGATGACCTTCATCTCGGTCCTCCGCCTTCTCGGGGCGTGGTTCTCCCCACGGAGGCTCCCGCTCCTCTCTCAATGGGTCGGGACGATCGGGCAGACGGGTCAGCTGCTCTCCGCGATCCCGCTCGCCGTCTCGCTGCGCGACGTCGGGTGGAGCTCGTCCTTCATCGGTCTCGCGGCGATCTCGGCCGTCGCGAGTGCGGCGGTCTGGCTCGGGGTGCGCGACACCCCCGAGGGCGTCGATCGTCTGCGTGCGGCGACCTTCGCTCTCGCCCTGCGCCAGCTCGGCGAGAGCCTGCGGCGGCCGGGGACGAGACTCGGCTTCTGGGCGCACGCGTCGAGCCAGGCGAGCGCGACGATGTTCGTCATCCTCTGGGGGTTCCCGGCACTGTCCGTCGGGCTGGGGTACGGCCCTGCGAGCGCGGCCGCCCTCCTCAGCATCGTGGTGGTCGCCGGCGCGCTCGGCGGGCCGGTCATCGGTCTGCTGTCGGCCCGCTACCCGTACCGGCGGTCCAACGTCGTTCTGCTCATCGTCGTGCTCACCGCGCTCGCCTGGGCCGTCGTCCTGCTCTGGCCCGAGCGACCGCCCCTCGCGGCCGTCATCGCGCTCCTCCTCGTCCTCGCCGTCGGCGGCCCCGGCGGACTCATCGGCTTCGATTTCGCCCGCACCTTCAACCCGCCGTCGAGCCAGGGCGCCGCCTCGGGGTTCGTGAACGTCGGCGGCTTCGCGACGGCCGTCGCCCTCCTGCTGCTCGTCGGTCTCGTCCTGGATTCCCTCAGCGACTCGAACGCTCCTCAGCAGCTGTACGCGTGGGAGAGCTTCCGGCTCGCCTTCGCGGTGCAGTACCCCGTGGTGGCCGCGACCGTCGTCGCGATGCTCGTCTCCCGCCGGCGCGCGCGTCGCCTGCTCGCGGAGGAGGAGGGCATCGCCGTGGCGCCCCTGTGGGTCGCGATCGCCCGGCGCCGTCGCGCTCGACGGGAGGATTCCGAGGACTGACCGGGCGCCTCGCCCCGTGCACGGGAGGTCGGGGAAATTGTGCGATACTTGACGCTCACGACCCGGTCGGTCGCCCACTCTCATACGCTCGTGACGAGCGCGCGGGAACAGCGACTTGACATGGGTCGTTGTACTGCCCGGAGAACGGAAAAGAGGGTCCGAATGGCAACCCGAACGACCACCGCCTCGAAGACGACTGCCGCGAAGACCGCTGCCGCCCCGACGACCGCCACGAAGAAGACGCCCGCAGCCCGGAAGCCCGCCGCTGCGAAGGCCGCGCCCGCCGCTGTCGAGGCTGAGGCGCCCGATACCGCGGTGACGGCCGAGGCCGCCGCGACGAAGCCCGCCACCAAGAAGCCTGCGGCGAAGAAGGCTGCGGCCGCCAAGCCCGCCGCCACGAAGCCCGCCGCTGCGAAGGCGTCGACCGCCGCCCGGAAGACCGCGTCCAGCAAGTCCGCTGCGAAGGCGGCAGGCGGAGCCGAGGGCGCCGACGACGCCGAGCCGGTCGAGATCGACGAGAGCTCCGAGGCCGAGGTGGCCGACACCGAGGTCGAGGCGGTCGCCGCGACGACGGGCGACGACGCGGCGGACGACTCCGCCGACGATGCCGACGACAACGGCGAGGACGGCGCGAGCGCCGCTCCGATCGTCGACCTCCCGACCGGCGCGATCGTGCTGTCGATGAAGGACGACGACGAGGTCCCCGTCTACTCCTCGACGATCACGGGCGCCACCGCCGACCCGGTCAAGGACTACCTGAAGCAGATCGGCAAGGTCCCGCTCCTCAACGCAGCTGAGGAGGTCGAGCTCGCCATGCGCATCGAGGCGGGTCTCTTCGCCGAGGAGAAGCTCGGTCAGATGAGCGACAAGGAGAAGCGCACCCAGCTGGGTCGCGAGCTCGCCTGGGTCGCGAAGGACGGCCAGCGCGCGAAGAACCACCTCCTCGGCGCGAACCTCCGTCTCGTCGTCTCGCTCGCGAAGCGCTACACGGGTCGCGGCATGCAGTTCCTGGATCTGATCCAGGAGGGCAACCTCGGCCTCATCCGCGCCGTCGAGAAGTTCGACTACACCAAGGGCTTCAAGTTCTCGACCTACGCGACGTGGTGGATCCGCCAGGCGATCACCCGCGCCATGGCCGACCAGGCGCGCACCATCCGCATCCCCGTGCACATGGTCGAGGTCATCAACAAGCTCGCGCGCGTCCAGCGGCAGATGCTGCAGGATCTCGGCCGCGAGCCGACGCCCGAGGAGCTCAGCCGCGAGCTCGACACGACCCCCGAGAAGGTCATCGAGGTGCAGAAGTACGGCCGCGAGCCGATCTCGCTGCACACGCCGCTCGGCGAGGACGGCGACAGCGAGTTCGGTGACCTCATCGAGGACACCGAGGCCGTCGTGCCCGCCGACGCCGTGGGCTTCACGATGCTGCAGAAGCAGCTCGAGAGCCTCCTCGACTCGCTCTCCGAGCGCGAGGCCGGGGTGATCCGCATGCGCTTCGGCCTGGGCGACGGCATGCCGAAGACCCTCGACCAGATCGGCGACACGTTCGGCGTCACGCGCGAGCGCATCCGTCAGATCGAGTCGAAGACGATGGCGAAGCTGCGGCACCCGTCGCGCTCGCAGGCGCTGCGCGACTACCTCGAGTAGGCCTGCGACGCCCCACGAGAACCGGCACGCGACACCGCGAGGGAGAACCGACATGACCGCTCAGGCGAACGAGGGCAAGGCGCTCGAGGTCGACATCGACGGGCAGCGCTGGCAGCGCATCCCCATCAGGACGCACGTCGTCGTCGCGGGGGAGGACATCATCGAGGTCGTCACCCGGTACGCGGCCGGCGTCGTCCAGCCGGGCGATGTGCTGTTCGTGACCGAGAAGATCGTCGCGATCACGCAGGGCCGCTCGTACCCGGTCGGCGACATCGAGGCGCGCCCGCTCGCGCACACGCTCTCGAAGTACGTCACGAAGACCTCGCACGGCATCGGCCTCGGCATGCCTGAGACCATGGAGATGGCGCTGCGCGAGGTCGGCACCCCGCGCATCCTCTTCGCCGCGGCCGTCGCGGCCGTCTCGAAGGCCATCGGTCGCAAGGGCGACTTCTACCGCATCGCGGGCCCGAAGGCGCGCGGCATCGACGGGCCCACGCACAACACGATCCCGCCGTACAACACTCAGGTCGTGCTCGTCCCCGAGAACCCGGATGCCGTGGCCGCCGAGATCAAGACGGCTCTCGGCGACATCGCCGACGTCGCGATCGTCGACATCAACGACTTCGGCGGCAACATCCTCGGCGCGACGCTGCCCAAGGCGGGCCACGCCCGACTGGCGCGCATCCTCTCCGACAACCCGCTCGGCCAGGGCCACCAGTCGACGCCCCTCGGCGTCATCCGCCCGGTCGACTAGAGGCTCGCGCCGCGGCGGCGATTCGTCCCGAGCGGGAGACCGCTGCCCACCCTCAGAACCCGATCGCTCGCTGGTAGACGGGCAGGAGCCCTTCGCGCACCCCGGTGACGCTCGGCTTGAGCTGGAACACCCCGGTGTTGTAGTTGCCCTCGATGACCGCGGGGCCGTCGGGCGTGATCGCGATGTCCCATCCGACGTACGGGATCTCGGGCACCTCCCGGGCGAGTCGCTCGACGACGGCGCCGACGGCGTCCCAGAGCGGCACGGCGAACCCGACGATCGACGTGCCCGAGAGCGGGTGGACGGAGAACACCCGCCCGTCGCCGTCGAACGCGGGATGATGCGCCACGCCGTCGGCGTCGAGCATCGTGTACATGCCGCCGTCGCTGAAGTTGTCGACGTCACCGCCGTTGCCCATCTTGAGCGTGCGGGCGAGCGTGTGAACGCGATCCTGGTCGTCGCGGAACGTGATGATCCGGAGTGTGTTGACGCTCGACGGGTTGAGCGACGCCATGACCGGGTGCTGCGCGAGGAACTCCTCGACGAGCACCTGCCGGGCGGCCAGGCGCTCGGCGCGCCAGGCCTCCGGGTCGCGGATGTCCGCGGTCGAGAACGCCTGGATCCCGTCGCCCCCGAGGCTGTCGGCCACCTTCGCCATCACGCGGTCGTGGCGCGCGAGGAAGCCGGCGAGCTCCTCGACCGACGCGACCCGCAGGTCGAGCCACTCACGGTGCAGGGCGTCGGCGAACCGCGCGTTGAAGCGCGACTTGTCGGCGAAGAGGGCGCGGTGCTCGGGCCGATTGAGCTTCTGGGCGAGGTGGTTCGACTTCGGGTGCGTCATGAACGTGCGCCGCTCGCGCCGGTTCAGGAGGTGGAAGTCCCAGTCGTAGTAGTCCTGGAATCCTGTCTCATGACGCACGGACGACCAGAGCATGTCGCCGAGGATGATCGGCTTCGGTCGCCCGCTCGATGCGGCGATGCGGCCGGCGAGTCGCGAGAGGTTCGCCGTGTCGACGGCGGCCGCGCGCTTGGCGAGGTACCGGAGTCGACGGCTCAGGCCGAGCCCTGCCACGTGGGCCTAGGCGTCGGCCGTCAGGCGGTCGGTCTCGTCGTGCCAGGCGAGCGCGGCCGTGCTGAGCTTCTCCTTGAAGCGCGCGGCGTGGTGCGCGCAGAAGAGGAGCTCTCCGGTGGCCAGGGTCACCCGCACGTAGGCCTGCGCGCCGCAGCTGTCGCAGCGGTCGGCCGCGGTGAGCGGCTGCGCGACGACGATCTCCGGGCTCTCGGTGGTGAGCTGCGTCATGGGGTGTCCCTCCGCTTCCTTGAATCGTCGTGGTACCTGGTGACACCTATTCGAACACACGGCGCGAGCGGATCGGTGCCATTCGCCTGCCATTTCGCTGAACGCGTAGGCCGTCGCGAACACGGGCGCTCGGGGTGCGGCTGCGACGGGCGTGGGAGGCGGGCCGCGACGGCGGGCCGGTTTAGGCTGTCGTGGGCTCGCCGCCGGGCGCGCCCGCAGCATCCTGATTCACGAGCATCGCGAGGCACCCACCCGTGGCCCAGTCCGATTACACCGCCCACCATCTCTCCGTCCTGGAGGGCCTCGAGGCCGTGCGCAAGCGGCCGGGCATGTACATCGGGTCGACTGATTCGCGCGGTCTCATGCACTGCCTGTGGGAGATCATCGACAATTCGGTCGACGAGGCTCTCGGCGGTCACGGCGACACGATCGACGTGCACCTGCACGGCGACGGCAGCGTCGAGGTGCGCGACCGCGCGCGCGGCATCCCCGTCGACATCGAGCCCAAGACCGGACTGTCGGGCGTCGAGGTCGTGTTCACGAAGCTCCACGCGGGCGGCAAGTTCGGCTCCGGCTCGTACGCCGCCTCGGGCGGACTCCACGGCGTCGGCGCCTCGGTCGTCAACGCGCTCTCCGAGCGCCTCGACGTCGAGGTCGATCGCAACGGCAAGACCTGGGCGATGTCGTTCCACCGCGGTGAGCCGGGCGTGTTCGCCGACGGTCCCGAGGGCCCGCGCCCCGACGCGCCTTTCACCCCGTTCATCAAGAACAGCGAGCTGCGCGTCGTCGGCAAGGTCGGGAAGAACGTCACGGGCACGCGCATCCGGTACTGGGCCGACTCCCAGATCTTCAGCCGCGGCGCCGCCTTCCAGACGGATGACCTCGTCGGCCGGGCGCGCCAGACCGCCTTCCTCGTCCCCGGCCTCGCGATCTCGATCACGGACGAGCGGGGAGATGAGCCGGTCACCGAGGCCTTCCGCTACGACGGCGGCATCAGCGAGTTCGCCGAGTTCCTCGCGCCCGACTCCGGCGTGACCGACACGTGGCGCATCCAGGGCACCGGCACCTTCACCGAGACGGTGCCCGTGCTGCAGGCGAACGGACACATGGTCCCGACCGAGCTCGAGCGCGAGTGCGTCGTCGACATCGCGCTGCGGTGGGGCACGGGCTACGACACCGTCATGCGCAGCTTCGTCAACATCATCGCGACGCCCAAGGGCGGCACGCACCAGGCGGGCTTCGAGCAGGGGCTCCTCAAGACCCTGCGCGCCGAGGTCGAGAAGAACGCCCGACGACTGAAGGCCGGCAACGACAAGCTCGAGAAGGACGACGTCCTCGCGGGCCTCACCGCGGTGCTGACGGTGCGCGTCCCCGAGCCGCAGTTCGAGGGCCAGACGAAGGAGGTGCTCGGCACCCCGGCGGCGCGCGCGATCGTCGCGACCGTGCTGCAGACGGCGCTCAAGGAGCGCTTCGCCTCGAGCAAGCGCGACGACAAGGCGCAGACCGCCCTCCTGCTCGACAAGGTCGTGGCGGAGATGAAGAGCCGCATCTCGGCGCGCGCGCACAAGGAGACCCAGCGCCGCAAGAACGCGCTCGAGAGCTCGTCCCTCCCCGCGAAGCTCGTGGACTGCCGGTCGAGCGACGTCGAGGCGAGCGAGCTGTTCATCGTCGAGGGCGACAGCGCGCTCGGCACGGCGAAGCTCGCGCGCGACAGCGAGTTCCAGGCCCTGCTGCCGATCCGCGGGAAGATCCTCAACGTGCAGAAGGCCTCCGTGAGCGACATGCTCTCGAACGCCGAGTGCGCCTCGATCATCCAGGTGATCGGGGCCGGTTCGGGCCGCTCGTTCGATCTCGCCCAGGCGCGCTACGGCAAGGTCATCATCATGAGCGACGCCGATGTCGACGGCGCGCACATCCGCACGCTCCTGCTCACCCTGTTCTTCCGCTACATGCGCCCGATGATCGACGAGGGTCGCGTCTTCGCCGCCGTGCCGCCGCTGCACCGCGTCGTCGTCATGAACCCCGGCACGAAGCCGAACGAGACGATCTACACCTACAGCGAGGCCGAGCTCCAGGGCGTGCTCGCCGCGCTCAAGAAGTCGGGTCGCCGCTACCAGGACCCGATCCAGCGCTACAAGGGCCTCGGAGAGATGGACGCCGATCAGCTCGCCGACACGACCATGAGCCGCAAGCACCGCACCCTGCGCCGCGTCCGCGTGACCGATGCCGAGATGTCGTCGAACGTCTTCGAGCTTCTCATGGGCAACGACGTCGCCCCGCGCAAGGACTTCATCATCGCCGGGCAGGGCCTCGACCGCGACCGCATCGACGTCTAGATCGGGCGGCGCGGCTCCGACGCGACAGCGCGCGGATGCCCGGCCCGGCAGAGCGCTTCCGCCGCGTCAGGAGAGACGGGCGCCGATCGATCCGATCACGGCGTCGAGCGGAGCGCCCGAGCCGTCGCGCTTCGCGCCGCCCGCGGGCAGCGTGCGCGCCGAGCCGTCGGCCCCGACCGCGAGCGGCCCGGTGCCGACCCAGGCGAGCTGCAGGGCATCCTCGCCCTTGAGGAAGGCGTGGGCGCGGACGCCGCCGGTGGCGCGCCCCTTGCCGGGGAACTCGACGAAGGAGGAGACCTTCGCGCGGCCGGGGTCGGTGCCGGCGATCGTCTGGGTCGACCCGCTCACGGTGACGACCTCGGCCGACTCAGGGTCGACGACCGCGAAGTGCACGACCCGGGCGCCGGCGCCGAGCTTGATGCCCGCCATTCCGCCGGCGGGGAGGCCCTGCGGACGCACCTGGTCGGCTCCGAAGTGGAGGAGCTGGGCATCCGACGTCACGAAGACGAGCTCGACGTCGTCGGCCGCGGGCGCGGCTGCGACGACCTCGTCGCCCGCCTTGAGCCCGATGACCTCGCCGTCGGGGCGCGCGGGCCAGCCGCCGGGGGAGACCCGCTTGACGATGCCGTCGCGCGTGCCGAGGGCGAGTGGGGTCTGCGACCCCGGGTCGACGATCGCGACGATGCGCTCGCGCGCGTCGGTGAGGCCGATGTAGTCGCGCAGCCTCGCTCCCGCGCCGAGCTGGAGCGAGTTCGCCGGCACGCCCGGGAGCCCGACGGGGGTGAAGCGGATAAAGCGGCCGCGCGAGGTGATCGCCGCGAGGTCGCCGCGCGCGGTCGAGTCGACGGCGGAGAGGATCGCATCGTGCTTGCTGCGGCGGGTCGGCGGGACGAGCGGCTCCTCCGTCAGCTCGACCCGCACCGCGCGGCCGGTCGTCGAGAGGAGGACGCGGCAGGGGGTGTCGGCGATCTCCAGGACGGGGGCCGCTCCGCGCGAGCGGGGCGCGGCGATGGAGGGGTTCGCCTCGGTCAGCAGGGTCCGGCGGGGCGTCCCGAATCGCTCGGCCACGGCATCCAGCTCATCGCCCACGACGGCGCGGACGCGCGCCGGATCGGCGAGGAGGGTCTCGAGCGTCGCGATCTCGGCGAGCAGCTGGTCGCGCTCGGCCTCGAGCTCGATGCGGCTGAACTTCGTCAGGCGGCGCAGTCGCAGCTCGAGGATGTAGTCGCTCTGCAGCTGGCTGAGGTCGAACACATCCATGAGGCGCGCGCGGGCCTGCTCGGCGTCGTCGGAGGCGCGGATGACCTGGATGACCTCGTCGATGTCGAGGATCGCGATGAGGAGGCCCTCGACGAGGTGGAGCCGCTCGCGGCGACGGGCGAGCCGGTAGCGGCTGCGGCGCGTGACGACCTCGATGCGGTGGTCGACGTAGACCTGCAGGAGCTCGCGCAGCCCGAGCGTCTGCGGGCGCCCCTCGACGAGAGCGACGGCGTTGATCGAGAAGCCGTCCTCGAGCGGGGTGTAGCGGTAGAGCTGCTCGAGCACCGCCTCGGGGCTGAACCCTGTCTTGATGCCGATCACGAGGCGCAGGCCGTTCTTGCGGTCGGTGAGGTCGGTCACGTCGCTGATGCCCGCGAGCTTCTTCGACTGGACGCCGTCCTTGATCTTCTCGATGACCTTCTCGGGGCCGACGAGATAGGGCAGCTCGGTGACGACGATGCCGGTCTTGCGTGCCGTGACCGGCTCGATCGAGACCTTCGCGCGCGTCTTGAACGAACCGCGACCCGTCGCGTAGGCGTCCTTGATGCCGTCGAGGCCGATGATCGTGCCGCCCGTCGGCAGGTCGGGGCCCGGCACGTAGGCCATGAGCTCCTCGAGCGTGGCCTGCGGGTTCTCGATGAGGTGGCGCGCGGCGCCCGCGACCTCGATGAGGTTGTGCGGCGCCATGTTCGTGGCCATGCCGACCGCGATGCCGCTCGCGCCGTTGACGAGCAGGTTGGGGAAGGCGGCGGGGAGCACGGCCGGCTGCACGAGCTGGTTGTCGTAGTTGGGGATGAAGTCGACGACGTCCTCGTCCAGGTCGTCGACCATCGCGAGGGCGGCCGCGCGCATGCGCGCCTCGGTGTACCGCGACGCGGCGGGCCCGTCGTCGAGCGACCCGAAGTTGCCGTGACCGTCGACGAGCGGCACGCGCAGCGTGAAGTCCTGGGCCATGCGAACGAGCGCGTCGTAGATGGCGCCGTCGCCGTGCGGGTGCAGCTTGCCCATGACCTCGCCGACGACGCGCGCGGACTTCACGTGCCCGCGGTCGGGCCGCAGGCCCATCTCGCTCATCATGTAGAGGATGCGCCGCTGCACGGGCTTGAGGCCGTCTCGCGCGTCGGGGAGCGCACGGGAGTAGATGACCGAGTACGCGTACTCGAGGAACGACCCCTGCATCTCATCGGCGAGATCGACGTCGTCGATGCGTTCGCCGGAGGTCTCGTCGAGGTCGGGCTGGGGCGAGCGGGGCGCAGGAGGGGGAGTCATAGGATGGCCCCCATGCTACCGGCGCCCCGACGCGACGCCCCGTCACTCGGGCACGTGTTGACCGGTGCGCTGGCGGCGATCCGAGGTGAGGAGAACCCCCTCGCGCTGGCGTCCGTGCGCAGCGCCGCCGTCGTCCTCGTCGACGGGCTCGGGATGTCCGCCCTGCGCGCCCGGTCGGGTCACGCCCGCCGTCTGCTGGCCGCGACCCCCGGCAAGCGCGGCACGATCGACGCGGGCTTCCCGACCACTACCGCGGCCGCGCTCGCCACGCTCACCACGGGTCTCGAGCCGGGCAGGCACGGGCTCGTGGGGTACTCGGCCGTGGACCGCGCGGGAGACCGGGTCGTCAACCAGCTCACCGGGTGGGACGAGGGGATGCGGCCGGAGTCATGGCAGCCGCACCCGACCGTGTTCGAGGCGGCCGCGGCATCCGGCGTCGATGCCGTCGTCGTCGGCGCCGAGCGGTACCGCGACACGGGATTCACCGACGCGGTCCTGCGCGGCGCGCGCTTCCTCGCCGTGCCGTCGATCGCCGACCGGGTGCGCACCACGATCGAGCTCGTGAGCTCGGGCGGCTCGAGCCTCGTGTACTGCTACATCCCCGAGCTCGACATGGCGGGTCACGCGGAGGGCTGCGAGTCGGAGGCGTGGACGGCGCGGCTCGAGGAGCTCGACGCCGCCGTCGAGCCGCTCACCCGCCGGATTCCCCGCGACGCGGGCGTGCTCCTCACGGCCGACCACGGCATGCTCGACGTCCCCGAGCGCGCGCGACTCGTCATCGACGCGCGCAGCCCGCTCTGGGATGGCGTGCGACATGTCGCGGGCGAGCCCCGCTGCCTGCAGCTCGCGCTCGAGCCCGGGGCCGACGCGACGGGCGTGCTCGAGCGGTGGCGCGCCGCAGAGGGTTCGCGATCCTGGGTCGTGAGCCGCGACGAGGCGATCGCCGCCGACTGGTTCGGTGCGGTCGCGCCCGAGGTCGAAGCGCGGATCGGCGACGTCATCGTCGCGGCGCGGAGCCGCATCGCCTACTACGACGAGCGCACCGCGTCACCCCGGGCGCTCGCGATGGTCGGGCAGCACGGTTCCTTCTCACCCGAGGAGACGCGCATCCCGCTCGCCCGATGGGGAGCGTTCGCCCTGTAGAGCGGACGGGCCGGTCAGGCGGGGTCGTCGTCCGGTCGCGCGCCGAAGACGATCTCGTCCCAGCTCGGCATCGCGGCCCGGCCTCGACGGGCCGACTTGACGGGACCCGTGTCGTTCGCGGCGCTGACGCTCGTGCCGACAGCCGACGGCGCGGTCGCTCGCGGGGCGATCTCATCATCCGGCTCGGGCGCCGAGTCCGCGGAGAAGTCGAGGGGCACGTCGACGATGCGGATGCTCCCGGTCGAGGGGTGCGCGGCCTTCGCGGCTTCG
Organism: Microcella sp.; assembly: GCF_030645145.1. Classification (GTDB taxonomy): domain Bacteria; phylum Actinomycetota; class Actinomycetes; order Actinomycetales; family Microbacteriaceae; genus Microcella. Next base: position 15,685 of record NZ_JAUSMI010000124.1, read on the forward strand.
AGCTCAGCGCGGGGCGCCGCCTCGCGCTCGCCCCGGCGTCGCCGGAGCGCCTCCAGCAGGTCGGCCGTCTGACTCACGTCGGCGGTGTCGGCGTCGTCGCCCGCGGTGCGCACGCCCATCCGGCTGTGCGGGATGGCGGCGGGCGCGAGCGGAGCGCTCGGGATGCTCGCCGACGCGGGGGACCCGCCGGACGCCGGGGCCGCGGGCGAGCCGATGCTCGCGATGTCGTCGTCGAGGAGGAACGCGCCGCTGTCGAAGCGCGTGCGGTCCTCCGTCTGCGGGATGGGGACCGCCCGGAGGCGGGGGATGAGCGTCGGGGGAGCCTCGCCCTGCTGCGAGAGCGACTGCGCCTCGTGGTTGGAGGGGATGAGCGTGGCCTTCTTCGGATCGAAGGTCCATCTCGCCTCGCGCTCGACGCCCGCGTCGCTGAAGGCGACCGTGACGATCCAGTGCAGATCGGTCTTCCAGCTCGACCAGCGGACATCCGTGGCCGACAGCTCGGAGAGGCGCGAGTCGATGACGCCGCCGAAGGTGTGCGAGGCGACGCCCGACTCGGTCTCGGCGACGACCGCGACCGGCACGCTGCGCGCCGCCGTGACGACGTACTCGCGCTCGGCGATCACGGGGCCCTCGAAGCGCTGCACGTACTCGGCGGGCTCGCCCGTCTCGGCGACGACCTCGGCGGCGGACTTGCCGGCCCGGATCATCGCCTGGATCTCGCGCGGACTCACGCGGTGGGCGACGGGGGCCGCCGGCCGGTTCTGCCGCAGAGCGGTGTGCAGGGCCTCCGTGATGGGCACGCGATAGCGGCTCCCGTCCTCGGAGACCACGATCAGGGCGCCGTTCTCGGCGCCGATGACGGTGAGTTCGTCCATGACGTTGCCCTCTCCTTCGCGGCTCGGTGGCGACAGCATCCCACGGCGATCGGGCGCAGCCCGGGAATAGACCGGGCGGGTCGGAAGTTGCCCGGGAAGCACCGCCGATCGACCCCGCTCGGAGTGGTTTGCGTTTCGGTCGGGGTTCCTGCAAACTATCGCCGCCGAGCGCGGCCCCGAAGCACCATTCGACGAAACGAGCAGCATGGCCACCGATTACGACGCCCCCCGCAAGACGGACGAGGACACCGACTCGATCCAGGCTCTGCAGGAGCGCGTTCCCGACAAGATGTCGGGTGTCGTCGACGTCGACGACGCCGACAATCCGGGCTTCGAGCTCGCCGGACAGGACCTCGCCGACCTCGACCTCGACGTCGTCGTCCTGCCGCCCCAGGCCGACGAGTTCACGTGCGTCAGCTGCTTCCTCGTCAAGCACCGCTCGCAGCTCGACCACGAGGTCAAGCTCGGCCCGGTCTGCAAGGAATGCGCCTCGTAGTCCGGCTCCGTTCCGTCACGGCCGCCGCATCCTCGCCCGGATGCGGCGGTTCCGTCGTTAACGGCGGCGACGCATCAGGCTCCGCTCGGCCTCGCCGCGCGCGCCCGGTCGATCGCGGCGGCGAGCTCCTCCGGCCGCCTCGTCGACACGAGCCAGTAGGGCGCCGGGTCGTCGGGGTCGAGGATCTGCACGCGCAGGACCGGGTCGACCCAGCCGCGCAGAACGAGGTGGGCGCGGGCGTCGAGGCCGGGGCCCCGCTCGTGGCGAGCCTCCTCGCGGTGCGCGGGCAGCGCATCCCCGACCAGTTCGAGGGGGATGCTCGCCCGGCCCGCTCGCAGGGCTCCGTCCTCCACTGCGATCGTCGGGGCCGAGGCGAGGAGGAGCGCCACGCACCCTGCGACGAGCACGACCGCGGTGATGACGCCCGCGATGAGGCTGATCGGAGTGAACACGAGCAGCGTCGCGGGGACGATGAGCGCGATGACCAGGTACATCCAGGCGGCGGGCCAGAGGCGCTCGCGATAGCTCGACATGCCTCCATTCGACCATGCACTAGCCTCGACGCGTGCCCGACTCCGCCGACGTCCTGATCACCGGCGACCACCTTCCGGTCCACGCCCACCCGGGCGACGCGGGGGCCGATCTCGTCTCCGCCGAGCACGTGGTGCTCGCTCCCGGTGAGCGAGCGACGATCGGCACCGGCACGGCGATCGCCCTGCCCGACGGGTACGCGGCCTTCGTGATGCCCCGCAGCGGGCTCGCCGCCCGGCACGGCATCATGATCGTCAACGCACCGGGCACGGTCGACGCGGGCTACCGCGGCGAGATCCGCGTGACGCTCCTGAACACGGATCGGAGTGAGCCGTTCGAGGTGCGCCCCGGCGATCGGATCGCCCAGCTCGTCGTCCAGCAGGTCGTACGGGCGCGCTTCGTGGCCGTGGAGGCGCTGCCCGGCTCCCACCGCGGTGAGCAGGGCTTCGGCTCGACGGGCTACCGTGGACCGACCGCGACCACCGAAGGAGTCACCGCGTGAGCGATCCGATCTCGACCGACGGGCCTCTGCCCGACGACGCGAAGTCCGCACCGGAGGACCGCGCGACAGCGGGACCGCTCGACGAGAGCGAGGCGAACGCCGTCCGTCCGTACGTCGATCTCGGCGGGGTGAAGATCGTCCCGCGCCCCGAGCTGCAGCTGCGGCTCGAGGTCGAGGAGGGGTCGAAGCGCGTCATCGCGGTCGGCATCGACTTCGCCGGCTCGACCCTGCAGGTGCAGCCCTTCGCCGCGCCGCGGTCGAGCGGCCTCTGGCACGAGGTGCGGGCGCAGATCGTCGAGCAGATCCAGAAGCAGGGCGGTGACACGACCGAGCGCGACGGCGCCTTCGGGCCCGAGATCCTCGCTCGCATCCCCGTCGTCGGCGACGCCGGCGGCTCCACGCGCGTCGCTCGCTTCATCGGCGTCGACGGCCCGCGCTGGTTCCTCCGCGGCGTCGTCGCGGGTCAGGGCGCGGTCGATGCGACCGGCGCCGAGCAGATCGACGACGTCTTCCGCAGCATCGTCGTGGTCCGCGGGACGACTCCCATGCCCCCGCGCGACCTGATCCCCCTGCACGTGCCGACGGGCGCGGCGGCCGGCGGTCCCGCCGCGGTGCCGCCCAGCACGACGGTATGAGCGACGCCCCGACGGGCGCCGAGACCCCGGACGAGCCCTCGGAGGAGCGCCCCGACCGCGCCGAGCAACCGGATGAGCGCGAGCAGGTGCGCGAGGCTCTCGCCGCGGCGGCTCGGCAGTCCGGGTTCGGTCTCGTCCAGCCGGGGGAGCGCCCGACCGCGCACGCCCTGTGGGCCGCGGTGGGCGGGGTCCGCGGGCTCATCGAGTCCCTCCTTCCCGGCTTCCTGTTCCTCGTCGTCTTCACGATCACGGGCGAGGTCGCCCCGTCCGTGCTGATCCCGGCGGCCGTCGCCGTGATCTTCGTCGTCGTGCGCGCGGTCACCCGTTCGCCGATCGTGCCCGCAGTCGTCGGCCTCGTCGGCATCGCCCTCTCCGCCGGGCTCGCGCTGTTCACCGGTCGCGCCGAGGAGAACTTCGTCCTCGGCTTCATCATCAACGCGGTCTGGCTCGTCGCCCTGCTCGTGAGCCTCGTCATCCGACGCCCTCTCGTCGGGGTCATCGCGGGCCTCCTGACGGGCGACCATGCCTGGCGCGAGGACCCGGCGAAGCGCACGGTCCTCACGGTCACGACCTGGCTGTGGGTCGGCATGTTCGCGCTGCGGCTCGGCGTGCAGGTGCCCCTGTACCTGTCCTCGCAGGCGGCGGCCCTCGCCGCGACCAAGCTCGTCATGGGCGTGCCGCTCTACGCGGCCCTGCTCTGGGTCACATGGCTCATGGTCCGCTCGGTGTACGCGTGCCGCGCCGCCTGATCCTCGCCCGGGGTCGCCTCCCGGTGCTACGATGAAGTATCTCGACATCAAGATAAATTGCGACGCATCCGCACCGTCGTCGAGGTCGATCGAGCCGGTGCCGCGCGCCCCGTCGGCGGCTAGGCTGGCCGACGTGCGAGCGCGGGATGCGCCCGGCAGATTCAAGAGGAGACGGCGAAGTGTCCGCAGTGAACAGTTTCGATTCCATCGACACGCTCAAGGTCGGTGACGAGGAGTACCAGGTCTTCCGCATCGATCAGGTGCCCGGCTACGAGAAGCTCCCGTTCAGCCTCAAGGTGCTGCTCGAGAACCTCCTCCGCACGGAGGACGGCGCGAACGTCACCGCCGAGCAGATCCGAGCGCTCGGCGCCTGGCAACCCTCGGCCGAGCCCGACACCGAGATCCAGTTCACCCCCGCGCGCGTCGTGATGCAGGACTTCACCGGCGTGCCCTGCATCGTCGATCTCGCCACCATGCGCGAGGCGGTCGCGGCCCTCGGCGGCGACCCCAACAAGATCAACCCGCTCGCGCCCGCCGAGCTCGTCATCGACCACTCGGTCATCGCCGACCTCTTCGGCACCGCCGACGCTCTCGAGCGCAACGTCGAGATCGAGTACGAGCGCAACGGCGAGCGCTACCAGTTCCTGCGGTGGGGCCAGACGGCCTTCGACGACTTCAAGGTCGTCCCGCCCGGAACCGGCATCGTCCACCAGGTCAACATCGAGCACCTCGCGAAGGTCACCTACACGCGCACGGTCGACGGCGTGCTCCGCGCCTACCCCGACACGTGCGTCGGCACCGACTCGCACACGACGATGGTCAACGGCCTGGGCGTCCTGGGCTGGGGCGTCGGCGGCATCGAGGCCGAGGCCGCGATGCTCGGCCAGCCGGTCTCGATGCTCATCCCCAAGGTCGTCGGCTTCAAGCTCTCCGGCGCCATCCCGACCGGCGTGACCGCGACCGACGTCGTGCTCACGATCACCGACATGCTCCGCAAGCACGGCGTCGTCGGCAAGTTCGTCGAGTTCTACGGCGAGGGCGTCGCCTCCGTCCCGCTCGCGAACCGCGCGACGATCGGCAACATGAGCCCCGAGTTCGGCTCGACCGCCGCGATGTTCCCGATCGACGACGTCACGCTCGACTACCTGCGGCTCACGGGCCGCAGCGAGCAGCAGGTCGCGCTCGTCGAGGCGTACTCGAAGCTCCAGAGCCTCTGGCACGACGCGAGCATCGAGCCCGTCTTCAGCGAGTACATGGAGCTCGACCTCTCGACCGTCGTGCCCTCGATCGCCGGCCCGCGTCGCCCGCAGGACCGCATCGAGCTCACCCAGGCGAAGACGGCCTTCGAGAGCGCCCTGGTCGACTACACGAGCCACGACCACTCGATGGTCGACGCCGCGGTCGAGGGGACCTTCCCGGCCTCCGACCCCGTCGGCTTCACGCCGCAGGACGAGGACTCGGCGCACGAGCTCTCGCACCGCCACCGCTCGCACGCGCCGACCACGGCGTCCGCCCCGATCGACGTGACGGTCGACGGCACGGAGTTCACGATCGACCACGGCGCCGTCACGATCGCCGCGATCACCTCGTGCACGAACACCTCGAACCCGTCGGTCATGCTCGCTGCGGGCCTCCTCGCCCGCAACGCCGTGAAGAAGGGCCTCACGGCGAAGCCGTGGGTCAAGACCACGCTCGCGCCCGGCTCGAAGGTCGTCACCGACTATTACGAGAAGGCCGGTCTGACCGACGACCTCGAGGCGCTCGGCTTCTACACCGTCGGCTACGGCTGCACGACGTGCATCGGCAACTCGGGCCCGCTCGCCGAGGAGATCTCGGCCGCGATCGCCGAGAAGGATCTCGCCGTCACCGCGGTGCTCTCGGGCAACCGCAACTTCGAGGGCCGCATCAACCCCGACGTGAAGATGAACTACCTCGCGAGCCCTCCGCTCGTGATCGCGTACGCTCTCGCCGGATCGATGAACTTCGATTTCGAGACGGATGCTCTCGGCACCGATTCCGACGGCAACGAGGTCTTCCTCCGTGACATCTGGCCCGACGCGGCCGAGGTGCAGGCGACGATCGACTCGTCGATCGACACCGCCATGTTCGACACGCAGTACGCCTCGGTCTTCGAGGGCGACGAGCGCTGGCGCTCGCTCCCCACGCCGGACGGCGCGACCTTCGAGTGGGATGCGAAGTCGACCTACGTCCGGAAGCCTCCGTACTTCGACGGCATGACGATCGAGACGAGCCCGGTCACCGACATCGAGGGCGCGCGCGTCCTCGCGAAGCTCGGCGACTCGGTCACGACCGACCACATCAGCCCGGCCGGCTCGATCAAGGCCGACTCGCCCGCGGGCGCGTACCTCATGGCGAACGGGGTCGACCGCAAGGACTTCAACTCCTACGGCTCGCGCCGCGGTAACCACGAGGTGATGATCCGCGGCACCTTCGCGAACATCCGCCTGCGGAACCAGCTCCTCGACGGCGTCGAGGGCGGCTTCACGCGCGACTTCACCCAGGCCGATGGCCCCCAGTCGTTCATCTACGACGCGAGCGAGAACTACCAGGCCGCGGGCGTCCCGCTCGTGATCTTCGCCGGCAAGGAGTACGGCTCCGGCTCGAGCCGCGACTGGGCGGCGAAGGGCACGAGCCTCCTCGGAGTCCGCGCGGTCATCGCCGAGAGCTTCGAGCGGATCCACCGCTCGAACCTCATCGGCATGGGCGTCGTCCCGCTGCAGTTCCCTGCCGGCGAGACCGCCGACAGCCTCGGCCTCGACGGCACCGAGACCGTCTCGATCTCAGGCATCACCGAGCTCAACGAGGGGCGCACGCCGAAGACCGTCCGCGTGACGGCTGAGCCGAGCGCGCACTCACCCGCGGGCAAGGCGACGATCGAGTTCGACGCGGTCGTCCGCATCGACACCCCCGGTGAGGCCGACTACTACCGCAACGGCGGCATCCTGCAGTACGTCCTCCGCAGCCTCGTCTAGATGTACCCGGTCAGCACGTTGGTGACACAAGGCTGAGGAGAAGGCCTTCATTCTGAGTGGTGTCTAGACACTTCGAAGAGGAAGGCCTTCTCGTGGTCCACCGTAATGCGAGGCTGGCGCCTGCCGGTCGGATGATCCTGGTTCAACGGGTGCTGC
>NZ_JAUSMI010000125.1 GCF_030645145.1 Microcella sp.
GCAGCACCCGTTGAACCAGGATCATCCGACCGGCAGGCGCCAGCCTCGCATTACGGTGGACCACGAGAAGGCCTTCCTCTTCGAAGTGTCTAGACACCACTCAGAATGAAGGCCTTCTCCTCAGCCTTGTGTCACCAACGTCCTGACCGGGTACAGCTAGAGCGCGCCGGTGATGCGGGCGAGAGCGAGGCGGTACGAGCCGAAGCCGAAGCCGGCGATGACGCCCGTCGCGACGCCCGAGATGACGCTCGTGTGCCGGAACTCCTCGCGGGAGTGCGGGTTAGAGAGGTGCACCTCGATGAGCGTCAGCCCGGCCTTCGTGACGAGCGCGGCGGCGTCGCGCAGCGCGTACGAGTAGTGCGTGAAGGCCGCGGGATTGAGGATGACGGCGCTGCCGGTGTCGACCGCCTCGTGCAGCCAGCCGATGAGCTCGGCCTCGTCGTTCGTCTGCCGCAGCTCGAGCGCGACGCCCTCGGGCGCGGCGCCGGCGAGCTCGGTCCGCAGGTCGTCAAGGGTGCCGGTCCCGTACACGTCGGGCTCGCGGGTCCCGAGCCGATTGAGGTTCGGGCCGTTGAGCACGAGCACGCGGGCCGGTGCCGTGCGATCGGGGTCGGTCATGCGCTCACTGTACCGACGTGGTGCGCGGTGACGAGGGAGGTCACTCCCCCACCTCCTGGTAGGCGGCGAAGAGCATCGACTCGTCGGTGCCGTTGAGCACGCGGGGGCGCCCGATGTCGTCCAGGATGATGAAGCGCAGCATCCCGGCGCGCGCCTTCTTGTCGCGCTGCATCGTCGCGAGCAGGGTCTTCCAGCGCCCGAGCGGGTAGCTCGTGGGCAGGGTGAGCGAGGCGAGGATGCGCCGCGTGCGGTCGACCGCCTCGGCCGGGAGCGAGCCGGCGAGGTGCGAGAGCTCGGCGGCGAACACCATGCCGATCGCGATCGCGGCCCCGTGGCGCCAGCGGTACCGCTCGGCGTGCTCGATCGCGTGGCCGAGCGTGTGGCCGTAGTTCAGGATCTCGCGCAGCCCCTGCTCGGTGAAGTCGTCGCTCACGACGTGAGCCTTGACGCGGATGCTGCGCTCGATCAGTTCGCGGAAGACGGGCGTCGTCGGGTCGGTCGCGATCGTCACGTCGGCCTCGAGCAGATCGAGGATGACGGGGTCGGCGATGAACCCGGCCTTCACGACCTCCGCGAACCCGGCGAGGATCTCGTTCTGCGGCAGGCCGTCGAGCAGGTCGAGGTCGACGAGGACGGCCCTCGGCGCGTAGAAGGCGCCGACGAGGTTCTTGCCCTCCGCGGTGTTGATGCCGGTCTTCCCGCCGACCGCGGCGTCGACCATGCCGAGCACGGTCGTCGGGACCTGGATGAGCGGCACGCCGCGCAGCCACGTGGCGGCTACGAACCCGGCGAGGTCGGTCGTCGCGCCGCCGCCGAGCCCGAGCACGGCATCCGTTCTCGTGAAATCGGTCTGGCCCATGATCTGCCAGCAGAAGGCGGCGACCTCGACGCGCTTCGCCCCCTCGGCGTCGGGGACCTCGGCGAGCAGGACCTCGATGCGGCCGGCGAGCTGCTCGCGCAGGCGCTCGGCGACGGGGGCGAGCGGCGGCGCGTGCACGACGAGCATCTTCGCGACGGTCGGCGGCAGGTGCGCGTCGATCGAGGCGAGGAGGCCGCGGCCGACGGTGATCGCGTAGGGGTCGGCTCCCGTGACCTCGATGACGGTCGGCGCGTTCGAGTCGCTCATGCGCGGTCTCCTTCGGTGGTGCGGGCGGGTGTCTCACGGGCGGTCGCCCACTCGGCGATCTCGGCGGCGATGCGGTCGATGGGGCGGGTGGAGGTCTCCCACGTCGCGGCGGCGAGGCGCTCGTAGACGGGCATGCGCTGGGCGACGAGCGCGCTCCACGCCTCGACGCTCGCGCTCAGCGGCCGCGTGCCCGTCGCGAGGCGTGCCGCGACGGCCTCGGGCGTCGCCGTGAGCAGCACGACGGGCAGCCCCGCGAGCTGCGCCTGCGTGTCGGCGTCGAGCACG
>NZ_JAUSMI010000147.1 GCF_030645145.1 Microcella sp.
GGCGGCGTTGTCGCCCGCGCCGGCTCCGATCGGGATGCCCGCAGCGAGCCCCACGGCGCCCGTCGCGCCGGCCGCCTCGAGCGGCTCGAGCACGCGCGGCACCCGCACGCGGCGGCCGAGCGCGCGCTCGAGCAGCTCGAGGTCGTACTGCCCGGTGGTGGGCGACCAGTACGCGGTGCCGCTCGCGTCCGACCGATCGCTCGTGAGGGCATCGAGGTCGGGGTCGAGCGGGGTCTCGCCGGCGGGCCCGTAGCCGCGCAGCCGCCACGTGAGCCAGTCGTGCGGGAGGCAGACGGCGGCGAGGCGGCCAGCGTTCTCGGGCTCGTGGTCGCGCAGCCAGCGCAGCTTCGTCGCGGTGAACGAGGCGACGGGGACGACGCCGGTGCGGCGCGCGTACTCGTCGGCGCCGACCTCGTCGACGAGCGCGGCGGCCGCGCACGCCGAGCGGGTGTCGTTCCAGAGGAGGGCGTCGCGGACCACCCGGCCGTCGGCGTCGAGGGCGACCATGCCGTGCTGCTGGCCCGCGACCGCGATGGCGGCGACGTCGTCGAGACCGCCGGCGTCCGCGATCGCGGCGAGGAGGGCATCCCACCACGCCCTCGGGTCGACGGAGGTGCCGTCGGGGTGCGGCGCGCGGCCCTCGCGGACGATCGCGCCCGTCTCGGCGTCGACGACGACGACCTTGCAGCTCTGCGTCGACGAGTCGACTCCGGCGACGAGGGTCATGGCGGCTCCTGGGAGGTTCGGCCGAGGCGCGCGGCGAAACGGCGTCGCGCGCCCCGGCCGGTCTGGTGGCGGGTGGGGCTAGCGGGCGCCCATGAGGTGCTCGGTCGCGAGCTGCTGCAGGCGCACGAAGCCGAAGCCGTGACCGTCGAAGTACGCGCCGGAATCGAACTGCTCGAAGGCGGTCGCGTCGTCGAGCAGGTCGCGGATGCTCTCGCCCTCGCCGAGCGTCGGCTGCGACAGCTCGGCGACGCGGGCCGCCGCGAGGGCCTCCTGCACCTCCGGGTCGGCGCGGAACGCCGCCGCGCGCTCCTTGAGCAGGAGGTAGGTGCGCATGTTGGCCTTCGCGCTCTCCCACACCCCGGTCTCGTCCTCGGTGCGGCTCGGCTTGTAGTCGAAGTGGCGCGGGCCGTCGTAGGCGCTGCCGCCGCCGGGGCCGCCGTTCTCGAGCAGGTCGACGAGCGAGAACGCGTTGTGGAGGTCGCCGTGGCCGAAGACGAGATCCTGGTCGTACTTGATGCCGCGCTGGCCGTTGAGGTCGATGTGGAAGAGCTTGCCCGCCTCGAGCGCCTGCGCGATGCCGGCGGTGAAGTTGAGGCCCGCCATCTGCTCGTGCCCGACCTCGGGGTTGAGGCCGACGAGCTCGGGGTGCTCGAGCGTCTCGATGAACGCCATCGCGTGACCGAGGGTCGGCAGCAGGATGTCGCCGCGCGGCTCGTTCGGCTTGGGCTCGATCGCGAAGCGGATGCCGTAGCCCTGCTCGGTGACGTACTGCGTGAGGAGGTTGACGGCCTCGCGGTAGCGCTCGATCGCGGCGCCGACGTTCTTGGCCGAGTCGTACTCGGCGCCCTCGCGCCCGCCCCACATGACGAAGGTGTGCGCGCCGAGCTCGGCGGCGAGGTCGAGGTTGCGCAGCACCTTGCGCAGCGCGAAGCGGCGCACGGCGCGGTCGTTGGAGGTGAACCCGCCGTCCTTGAACACCGGCGCGCTGAAGAGGTTCGTCGTGATCATCGGGACCTTCAGGCCCGTCGATGCGGTCGCGGCGATGAGGCGGTCGATCTGCGTGCGGCGCTCGGCGTCGCTCGAGCCGAAGGCGAAGAGGTCGTCGTCGTGGAGGGTGAGGCCGTAGGCGCCGAGCTCGGTGAGCTTCTCGACGACGTGCACGACGTCGAGGGGTGCGCGGGTCGGCCCGCCGAAGGGATCGGCGCCGTTGTACCCGACGGTCCAGAGGCCGAAGGTGAACTTGTCGGCGGGGGTGGGCGTCGTTGCCATGGGGTGTCTCCTCGAGGCGCGCGGCGATGCGCGCGTGATTTGTTGGTTCGCACAACGTATCATGGGCGCGGCGGACACGCCAGACTGGACGCATGGCGACGAGAAGGCCCACGACGATGGACGCAGGAGTGGTGCGGAGGCGCAATCTCTCCGCGGTGCTCGAACTCGTCCACCTGCGCCGCGGCGTCACGCGCGCCGACCTCACGCGCGCCCTCGGCCTCAACCGATCGACGATCGGCGACCTCGTCGCGGTCCTCGCCGAGCACGGCTGGGTCGACGAGCGCGACGACGCCCCTCGGTCGGGCGTCGGTCGCCCGAGCCCCCGGGTCGTGGCACGGGATGCCCGGCTCGTGGCCGCGATCAACCCCGAGCTCGACGTCATCGACGTCGCGCTCGTCTCGCTCGGCGGCGCGATCGTCGCCCGGCGCCGGGTGCCCCTCTCGGAGCCGCCGACGGTCGCCGCGACCGTCGAGATCTCCGCCCGTACCGTCGCCGAGCTCGCCGCCCAGCACCCGGAGAGCACCGTGGTGGCCGCGGGCGTCGCGGTGCCGGGGCTCGTGCGGAACGAGGACGGCCTCGTGCGGCTCGCGCCGCGACTGGGATGGCGGGAGGAGCCGCTCGCGGCTCCGCTCGCGGCTGCCCTGGGCATCCCCGTCGCCGCCGCGAACGACGCGCACCTCGGCAGCCGCGCCGAGCAGTCCTTCGGCGCCGGGCAGGGAGCCCGCACGATGCTCTACCTCAACGGCGGCCCGAGCGGCATCGGCGGCGGCCTCGTCGTCGACGGCCGTCCCATGGACGGCGCGGCCGGCTACGCGGGCGAGCTCGGGCACGCGAGCGTCGACCCGAACGGGCCGCTCTGCGCGTGCGGCGCGATCGGGTGCCTCGAGGCGCTCGTGCCGCGCGCGGCCCTCGCGTCGGCGGTCGGGCTCGAGCACCCCGACGACGACACGCTCGAGAGCGCGCTGCTCACCGCGATCGTCGCGGAGGACGCGGGCGGGCCCGTGCACGAGGAGGTCGCGCGGCAGCTGCGGTGGCTCGCGATCGCGCTCCGCGGCGCCGTCAACCTGCTCAACCCCGAGCGGATCGTGCTCGGCGGCCACCTCGCGGCGCTGTGGCGCGCGGCGGATCGCGACCAGCGGGCATCCCTTCTCGGCCAGGCGCTGCCGGTCAACGCGGCCGACGCGACGGTCGAGGTCGCGGCGCTCGGCGGGCAGCGGCTGCTCATCGGGGCCGCCGAGCTCGCGTGGGACGGCCTCATCGCCGACCCGCTCGGCGCGGGCGAGAGCGAGTCGGCGCGCGTCGACGCGGTGCCCGTCGCGCCGTAACTTTCGCCGCTAGGCTTCGAAACATGTCGACCGAAGCGCGCGTGACCCTCTCCGACGTCGCCGTCGAGGCGGGCGTGTCGCTCGCGACGATCTCGAAGGTGCTGAACGGGCGGCCGGACGTGTCGGCCGCGACCCGCGCCCGCGTCGAGGAGCTCCTCGCCCGCCACGGCTACCAGCGCCGCAGCGGCCCGACCACGGCGAAGCCCGAGCTGCTCGAGCTCGTCTTCCACGAGCTCGACCGCATCTGGTCGATGGAGCTCATCGACGGCGTCGAGTCGGTCGCGAAGGAGCACGGCCTGAGCGTCGTGCTGACCGTCACGGGCGACCGGCACTCCCCCGGCAGCGAGTGGCTCGAGGGCGTGCTGCGGCGACGGCCCGCGGGCGTCATCCTCGTGTTCTCCGACCTTCCCCCCGCGCTGCGCGAGCGGCTGCGGTCGCGCGCGATCCCCTTCGCGATCGTCGACCCCGCCGGCGACCCCTCGCCCGACGTGCCCTCGGTCGGCTCGGCGAACTGGTCGGGCGGGCTCGCCGCGACGCGCCACCTCATCGAGCTCGGGCACACGCGCATCTCCGCGATCACGGGCCCCGCCGACATGATGTGCTCGCTCGCGCGCCTCGACGGCTACCGCTCGGCGATGAACTCGGCCGGGCTGTCGATCGACCCCGCCTGGGTGCGCTTCGGCGACTTCCACGTCGAGGGCGGGCGCGCCGAGGCGATGCGCCTGCTCGACCGGCCCGACCGGCCGACCGCGATCTTCGCCGGGAGCGACCTGCAGGCGCTCGGCACGCTCGAGGCGGCGCGCGCGCTCGGGCTCCGCGTTCCGGAGGACCTCTCGATCGTCGGCTACGACGACATCCCGCTCAGCCGCTGGGTGAGCCCTCGCCTGACGACCGTGCACCAGCCGCTGCGCCAGATGGGCGTCGAGGCCGCGCGGCTCGTGCTCGCGGTCGCGGCGGGCGGGCCGATCGCGACCCAGCGCATGGACCTCGCGACGAGCCTCGTGGTGCGCGACTCGACGGCGCCGCCGCGCTCGTAGCGGCCGGGGCGGCTAGGAGCGCGCGAGCTCGACGACGTGCGCCGACGAGCCTGCGGTCACGGCGACCTCGGCGCGAGCATCCGCCGCCTGCACCGCGTAGTCGCCCGCGAAGCCGGAGACGCGCACGCGACCCTCGCCGTCGGTGCGCAGCGTCGTCGGGGGCAGCCACCACTGATCGCGCACGAGCGACCGCAGCCGGTCGAACGAGGGCTTGCGCGACCCGTCGGCGCGCACGAGGCCGACCGGGGCGCCGAGCCAGGCTCCGCGGTCGGTGATGCCCCAGTAGGTGACCGAGGCGACGGCGGGGTGGCCCACGAGCATGCGGTAGTGCTGCTCGAGCTCCTCGGCCTGGCGCGCCTCGCCCTCGGGCGTCGACGGCCACGACTCCGGCTGGAAGTCGTTGAGGTCGACGATGTCGGGCGGCATGAGGTCGCCCGAGACGATCGTCGTCTCGGTGAAGTGCACGGGCAGGCCGAAGCGCCCGAAGCGGTCGGCGAGCTCGAGCAGCTGCGCGCCGCGGAAGCCCTGGTGCATGTGCGTCTGCACGCCGATGCCGTCGAGCCGCACGCCCGCCTCGAGCACGCCCTCGATGAGCCGCTCGTAGTCGGCCGAGAGGTCGAAGTCGTTGAGCAGCAGGCGCACCCCCGGGTCGGCGGCGCGCGCCTCGTCGACGGCGAGCCGCACCATCTCGACGCGGCCGAGGTGGCGGGCGAGGCGCGAGATCGCGTTCGGCACGCCGTCGGGCTCGTTGTCGAAGTCGGGCATGATGACGACCTCGTTGATGGCGTCCCACTCGTCGATGAGGCCCGCGAAGTCGCCCGCCTCGCGGCGCACGCGAGCCCGCACGATCGCCTCGATCTCGGCGTCGGGCAGCGCGTCGAGCCAGCGCGCCTTGACGGTGTGCCAGACGAGCGGGTGGCCCTTGACGCGCACTCCGCGGTCGCGGAACCACCGGGCCGCGCCCTGCAGCGACGCGGTGCGCGGATGCCCGCGCTCGGGCTCGAACTCGCCCCAGTAGAACGGCAGAACGGCGAGGGTGAAGAGCTCGAGCCAGTCGGCGGCGAGCGCGCTCTCGTCGGCCGCGCCGTTCGCGTGGTCGATGAGGTCGAAGCCGATGCAGCCGAATGCGAAGGCGTGCCGCACCTGCTCGACGACGACCTCGCGGTCGGCGAGGGGGCGGCCTGCGGGGTCGAGCAGCGTCAGCTCGACCTCGCCGCGCCGGTGCGCGAGCGCGTCGGTCGCGCCCCGCGCGAGCGCGTCGCTCACGCGCCCGCCAGCACCTGGAAGCGCGCGTGCACGGCCCGGTCGGCGCCGAGCTCGCGAGTCGCGCCGGTCACCTCGACGCGGTGCACGAGCGGGATGTCGGCGCTCGACCGCCCGAACCCGAGCTCGATCGCGCCGGGCTCGACGATGCGGCGGCCGTCGCGGCCGGTGAAGCCGGCGAGGTCGACGGGCACGGTCGCGACGACGCGCGCGCTCGATCCGGCGGGGACGACGACGCGCTGGTAGCCGATGAGCCGCTGCACGGGCCGCACGACCGACGCGACGGGATCGTGCAGGTACAGCTGCACGACCTCGACGGCGTCGCGCTCGCCCGTGTTGACGAGGCGCAGCGAGAGCACGACCTCGCCGTCGGTCGTGGCCCTGGTGTCGGGGCTCTCGAGGTCGGTCCACGTGGCCGAGCCGTACCCGAGCCCGTGCCCGAACGGGAAGGCCGCGGTCGGGTCGATGTTCGAGACCCCGCTCCTCCTCGCGAGCGGCGCCGCGAGGTAGGTCGACGGCTGAACGCCGCGATGGGCGGGGATGCTCACCGGCAGTCGACCGGACGGCTCGACGCGCCCGCTCAGCACGCCCGCGATCGCGGCCGACCCCTCCTCGCCGGGGAAGAACGCCTGCACGATCGCCGCGGCCCGCGTCGCCGCGGAGCCGAGCGCGTACGGCCGGCCCGTGAGGAGCACGAGCACGACGGGCGTTCCCGTGTCGAGCACGGCGTCGAGCAGCTGCTGCTGCGCGCCGGGCAGCGCGAGGTCGTCGGCGTCGCAGCCCTCGCCGCTCGTGCCGCGGCCGAAGAGCCCGGCGCGGTCGCCGAGCACGACGAGCGCGACGTCGGACTCGCGAGCGGCCGCGACGGCGGCCGCGAAGCCCTCGGTCGAGCCGTCGTCGATGCCGGTGCCGGGGGCGTGCGCGACGGTCGCGTGCGCGAATTCGGCGCGCACGGCATCCAGGACCGTGTCGATGTCGATGCCGAGCTCGACGCCCGGATGCTGCGAGACGACGTGCGTCGGGAAGGAGTAGCAGCCGAGCATCGCGTAGCGCTCGTCGGCGTTCGGGCCGATGACGGCGATGCGCGAGGACGCAGCGCCGGTCGGGGCGAGCGGAAGGACGCCGTCGTTGCGGACGAGGACCACCGAGCGCTCGGCGAGCTCGCGCGCGAGGGCGCGGTTCTCAGGCGGGTCGAGGTCGATCGTGCCGCGCACGGCGTCGAGGTCGAGGTCGACGCCGCGCAGGGCGGGCGGAATCGCGTCCCACTCGTCGTCGAGGAGGCCGAGCTCGAGCTTCTGCGCGAGCACGCGGCGCAGGGCCGTGTCGATGAGCGCCTCGTCGATCGCGCCCTCGTCGACGGCGCGGCGCAGCGGCTCGCCGAAGGTCTTCACGGTCGGCAGCTCGACGTCGATGCCCGCGGCGAGCGCCGCCCCCGCCGCCTCGGCCCACGAGCCGGCGGTGCCGTGCAGGAGCTTGAGGAAGGCGATCGCGAAGTAGTCGGCGACGACCGTGCCCGTGAAGCCCCACTCGTCGCGCAGGAGCTCGGTCAGGAGGGTGCGGTCGGCGGCGCTCGGCACCCCGTCGAGATCGGTGTACGAGTTCATGACGCTGCGTGCGCCTCCCTCGCGGATCGCCATCTCGAACGGCGGCAGGAGGACGTCGGCGAGCTCGCGCGCGCCGATCGAGACGGGCGCGAGGTTGCGGCCGGCGCGCGAGGCCGAGTACCCGACGAAGTGCTTGAGGGTCGCGACGACGCCGGAGGCCTCGAGGCCGCGCACGTAGGCGCTGCCGACGGTCGCGACGAGGTACGGGTCCTCGCCGATGGTCTCCTCCACGCGGCCCCAGCGGGCATCGCGGACGACGTCGAGCACGGGCGCGAGGCCCTGGTGCACGCCGACCGAGCGCATGTCGGCGCCGATGCGCGCGGCCATGCGCTCGACGAGCTCGGGGTCGAAGCTCGCACCCCACGACAGCGGCACGGGGTACGCGGTCGCGCCCCAGGCGGCGAAGCCCGCGAGGCACTCCTCGTGGGCCACGGCCGGGATGCGGAAGCGGCTCTGCGCAGTGATGCGTCTCTGGGTCGTGAGGAGCGAGAGGGCGCCGACCCCGGCATCCACCGGAGCCGTGCCGAAGGGCCGCGTCAGCTGCCCGAGGCCCTCGGGCAGGATCTCGTCGAGATCGATCGCGTCGTCGAGGTCGTGCTGGTGCGGGGCGACGTCGCCGCCGTCGGCACCCGCCCCGACCCACACGCCGTAGAGCTGCGCGATCTTCTCAGGGAGCGTCATCGCAGCGACGAGGGCGTCGACGCGCTGCTCGGCGGGCAGGCCGCGATCGCGCCAGGGGGCGGGGCCGTCGGTCGAGACGGCGGGGGCGGTGTGGATGGTCATCCCTTGACGGCTCCTGTCAGGCCGCCGACGATGCGGCGCTGGGCGAGGGTGAAGAACAGCAGCGCGGGCAGCATCGCGATCGAGGTGAAGGCGAGCACCCCCGCGGTGTCCTGCGAGTAGGCGGTCGAGAAGTACTGCACGCCGACCGGCAGCGTGGCCGTGGCGGGGTTGCCGAGGAGGAGCAGCGGCAGGAGGTAGGCGTTCCAGCTCGCGACGAAGGCGAGCACGCCGACCGTGATGAGGCCCGGCCACGACAGGGGCAGCAGCACGCGCCAGAAGAACGTGAAGCGGCCGGCGCCGTCGATGAGCGCGGCATCCTCGAGCTCGGCCGGGATCGCCCGGAGGAACGGGACGAGGATGATGATCGTCGTCGGCAGGGCGAAGGCGATCTGCGGGCCGATGACGGCGAGCAGGTTCCCGAGCAGGCCGAACGAGCGCAGCATCGTGAAGAGCGGCAGCACCGCGACGGTGAGCGGGAAGAGCAGCCCGGCCGTGAAGAGCGAGAACAGGAACGTGCGCCCGACGAACTCGTAGCGGGCGATCACGAACGCCGCCATGACGCCGAGCAGGACGACGCCCGCGGTCGTCGCGACGGCGACGATCGTCGAGTTGGCGAACTGGGTCCAGAAGTTCGGATCCTGGAAGACCGCGCCGTACTTGTCGAAGACCCACGGGTCGGGGAATCCGCCCGGGTCGCGGTTGATCTGCGCCGTCGTGCGGAACCCGCCAAGGATCACGTAGATCACCGGCGCGACGGTGATGCCGCAGATGACGAGCGCGATGATGTAGGCGACGGGCGTGCCCCAGCGGCCACCGGGGCGGTGCGGGGGGCGGGGGGCGGATGCCCGGCGGGACGTCGCTCGGTCGGCCCCGGCCGTGCGGGCGGGTGCGGTCGTGGTGGCCACGGTCAGCCCCTCGTGATGGCGCCGCGGAGATCGCGGCGGAGGACGATGCGCTGGTAGACCAGCGCGATGACGAGCGAGACGACGAAGAGGATGACGGCGACGGCGCTGCCGTAGCCGACCTGCGAGCGGCCGTTGCCGTACTCGACCATGTAGGTCGCCATCGTCTCGGTGGCGTTGAGCGGGCCGCCTCCCGTGAGGATCCAGACCATGTCGAACAGCTGCAGCGAGCCGATGACCGACAGGAAGGCCCAGATGCGGATGGTCGGGCCGAGCAGCGGGAGCGTGATGTAGCGCTGCGTCTGCCACCAGGTCGCGCCGTCGATCGAGGCCGCCTCGGAGAGCTCCTCCGGTACGCCCTGGAGCCCGGCGAGCATGAGGATGATCGCGAAGCCGAGGTACTTCCAGGTGATGACGGCGAAGAGGGTCCAGAAGGCGACGGACGGGTCGGCGAGCCAGAGCGGCTTCTCGCCCGACCAGCCGATCGCCGTGAGCGCGGAGTCGACGGGGCCGCCCGGCGGGAGCATGAGCCGGAAGGCGAGACCGGCGACGACCTCGCTCAGCACGTACGGCACGAAGATGAGGGTGCGGATGAGCGCGCGGCCGCGGAGGTTGCGGTTCAGCAGCAGCGCGATGCCGATCGCGAGGGGGCCCTGGATGACGAGCGAGAGCCCGACGATCGCGAAGTTGTTGCCCATCGCGCCGAGGAAGATCGGATCCTGCAGGGCGCGGGCGTAGTTGTCGACGCCGATGAAGCGGTCGAGGGCGCCGAGGCCGTTCCAGTTGAAGAAGCTGTAGACGGCGGCGAGCGCCACGGGCACGAGCACAAACGTCGTGTAGACGAGGAGCGCGGGGAGGGCGAAGGCCCAGATGAGGAGAGCGCCGCCGGAGCGCTGACGGCGCCGGCGCGCGGGGGCGGAGGAGCGGGGCGGGGTGGGCGCCGGGCCCGCGGCGGAGACCGCGGGCCCGGCGTTGATCGTGGAGAGGGACATGGGATTACAGCGTCGCCGCGGCGTTCCTCATGTTGTCGACGATGCTATCGGGCGAGCCCTGGCCGCCGAAGAGCGAGACGATGCCCTCGTTCATGGCGCCGCCGACGGTGGGGCCGTAGGCGGTGTCGAGCCACAGCTGCACGTAGCTCGACGACTGGAGCCCGGCGAGCACCTGCTGCAGGTTGACGTCGGCGATGCCGACCTCGGAGCCCGGCATGACCGGGATGCCGGCGCCGATCTCACCGAAGCGGGTCTGCACCTCGACGCTCGTGATGTAGTTCAGCAGGTCGGTGCACTCCGGCGGCGACCATGCCGAGCACGAGAATCCGTCGCCGCCGCCGAGGGCCGCGGTCGGGTCGCCCTGCGCGCCGTCGATGGCCGGGAAGTTGAACCAGCCGAGGAACTCCGGCGGGGTCGCGTTCTCGTCGCCCGACTCCTCCTGGAGGATGCCGCCCATGACGCCCGGGTTCCAGTGGCCCATGAGCTCCATGGCCGCGGCGCCCGTGGCGAGCTGGCCCGCCGAGCTGCCCGCGCCCTGCTGGGCGCTCGTGGCGAGGAAGCCCTCGTTGAACGGGTCGGAGCCGATGAACTCCTCGAGCAGCTCGCCCGCCTCGAGGAAGCACGCGTCGTCGAAGACGTAGTCGACCTGCGCCTGCTGGAGGACCTCCGGCGAGCACGACTTGAGCGCGAAGTGGTACCAGTAGTGCGCGGCCGGCCAGCCGTCGCCCGCGCCGACGGCGATGGGCGTGATGTTCGCTGCCTTGAGCGCCTCGATGGCCTCGTAGAGGTCGTCGAGTGTCTCGGGAGTGCCCTCGATGCCCGCCTGCTCGAACAGCTCGGTGTTGTACCAGAAGCCGGAGATACCGAAGTTGAACGGCAGGCCGTAGGTGGCGCCGTCGTACTGCCACGGGGCGACGACGCCGCCGAGGGCGTCGACCTGCTCGGCCACGTCCGCGCTGATGTCCTTGACGAAGCCGGCCTCGACCTGGGCGGCGAGCTCGCCCGCGCCCCACTGCTGGTAGAGGTCGAGCCCGCTGCCGGTGCGCAGCTGGTTCGGGATCAGCGTGCGCTGGAGCTCTTCGTTCTGGTAGGCGGTGACCTCGACGTTGACGCCCGGGTTGGCGTCCTCGAACTCCTCCGCGACGTCCTCCCAGAAGCCGAGGAGGGGCTCGCCCGTGCCGTTGTGCCACCAGGTGAGGGTGACCTCGTCACCGCTCCCGGATCCGCCGGTTCCGTTCTCCGCCGGCGCGCAGGCGGCGAGGGCGCCGACCGTGATGCCGGTCAGAGCGATCGCGGTCAGGCGCCGCGCTGCTCGTCTGTTCATCGTTGAACCTCTCGAAAGTTTCGACTTCTACGTCGAAAGTGTGTGGACGGTCTGAATATACGTCGACCCGGGATTGTGGTCAAGCACAACATATTTCGACGCGGTAACGATGGCGCGCTCGAGGGGGCCGACCGCGATCGACCTCGGCGAGAAGGGAGGAGCGGCTAGAGCCCGACCCCGCGCGAGCGCAGGTCCTCCGCGAACGCGCGGCGGAGGTCGTCGTCGACGTCGTGCGTCGACGCGGCGATCGAGTCGAGCACAGACTCCACACGCGTCGAGCCGATCACGGGCCACGCGCCGGGCATCGCGTCGAGCATCGCGGCGAGCGCCGCGCGGTGCACTGAGGTGCCGCGAGCGGTCGCGACGGCGGCGACGCGCGGCACGCGGGTCGCGAGCGGCTCGGCCTTGGGCCCTCCGAACGGCGCGTACGCGAGGAAGGGGATGCCCGCCTCGACGCAGTAGCGGTACTCGGTCGCCCCGTCGACGCCGAAGCCGAATCGGTTCTCGACCGCGTCGATCTCGGTGATCGCTCGCGCGCGGTCGAGCAGCTCGACCGAGGCGTTCGAGAGTCCGATCGCCTCGACGACGCCCTCGTCGCGCAGCGCCGCGAGCTCGCGCACCGAGGCGTCGATGTCGTCGACGCGGTCGGCGCGGTGCAGCAGCAGCAGCGACGGCGGCGCGGCGAGCACCTCACGGCTGCGCAGCGCATCGGCGCGCAGGCGATCGGGCGACCCGTCGACATCCCACGCCGCCCGCGCGACGCGGAAGTGGCCGGCCTTCGTGATGATCGGGATGCCCGGCGACTGCGCGCGCGCCGCCTGCGCGATGCGCTCCCCCGCGGCATCGTCGTCGACCGTGGCGTAGGCGCGCGCCGTGTCGATCGCGAGGACTCCGGCGTCGACGGCCGCGCGCACGACCGCGAGCGCACCGTCGATGGTCGCGCCCTCCTTGAGCACGAGGGAGGCGACGCCGAGGACGACGCCGCGGGGCGGGAGCGCGAATCGCGTCATCGCGCGCCGCCGGTGCTGGCGCGGCCGCATCGACGCGTCGTCGTGATCATGACTCCACCGTAGGCCTCGGACGGGCATCGCGTCGCCCCCGCGCGCGAGGCTCATGCGCGCGGGGACCGCGCGCGCGAGGCTCAGCCCGCGAGCTCGGCCTCGATGCGGCGCAGGTGGCCCGCGTACCCGCCGGCCGTCCGGCCTTCGAACCGCGCGGAGGTCTCGACCTCGCACGCGTCGGTCGCGACCTCGGCGACGCCGAGCGCGCGCAGCCGGGCGACGAGGTCGACGTCCTCGTGCTCGTCGAGCCCCGCGAAGCCGCCCGCCGCACGGTACGCCGCCGCCGAGACCCCGAGGTTCGCGCCGTGCACGTGCCCGTTCGGGAAGCCACGGTGGTGGGTCGCCCGCCAATGGGCGACGTGGGCGGGCGAGAGCTCCGCGAAGCGCGGTCGCACGGTGCCGATCATGAGCGCGCGGCCCTCGCGGTGCAGCCGCCACTGCTCGGCGAGCCAGTTCTCGGGCACGGTCGAGTCGGCGTCGGTGCAGGAGATCCACTCGACGCCGCGGGCGAGCACGGCCGCGACGCCCCGCGCTCGCGCCAGGCCGACGCCGACGGGCGCGAGCTCGACGACCTCGACCCCGGCGAACCCGCGCGCGACGGCGGCGGTCGCGTCCGAGCATCCGTCTGCCACGACGACGACCACGACGGGAACCGCCACGAGCGCGGACGCCCGCGCGATCGAGGCGAGGCACTCGCCGATCAGATCCTCCTCGTCGCGGGCGGGGACGACGACGCCGATGCCGCTCATGCGAGCCCCTCGCGCTCGGCGACCGACCGGCCGTCGTGCGCGAACACCTCGAGCACGAAGTCGCGCTCGACGTGGCTCACGATGCGCTCGAGCGACGACCGCGCGAGGCGCGCGTGCACGTCGTCGCCCCGCAGCGGGTAGTCGGCGACGGGATGCCGCCAGTGGCAGGCGACGAGCGCTCCGTCCGGGTGCAGGGCCGCCTCGATCGCGGGCACGAGACGGTCGAGGGCGTCGAGATCGGCGTAGTAGCCGACCTCGGAGAGCACGATGAGGTCGAACTCGCCGTCGGGGAGGGCGCGGAGCGCGTCGTGCTGCTCGATGCGGACGGTGGCGGACGAGGACCGGGTGCCGGCCGCGGCGGCGAGGCGTT
The DNA here is from genome assembly GCF_030645145.1 of Microcella sp. Taxonomy (GTDB): domain Bacteria; phylum Actinomycetota; class Actinomycetes; order Actinomycetales; family Microbacteriaceae; genus Microcella. Next base: position 13,406 of record NZ_JAUSMI010000147.1, read on the forward strand.
CACGCGCGAGGCCGACGGCCTCCTCGGCGATGTCGACCGCGAGCAGGGCGTCGCACCGCTCGGCGAGGCGCTCGGTCAGCAGCCCGATCGAGCAGCCGATCTCGAGCGCCGAGGAGTACCGCTCGGCGGGCAGCGCGGCCATGGTCGCGTCGCGCTTGCGCTGCTCGTACCAGCGCGAGGCGAGCCGCCACGGGTCGTCGCGGCGGGCGTAGAGGTCGTCGAAGTACGCGGCGTCGATCGCGGCGGCGGGTTCGGCGGCAGGCGGTGCGGCCTCCTCCACGACGAACAGCTCGACCGCGCCGCGGAAGTTCTCGAGGAAGCGCTCGTGCAGCATCGGCTCCTCCCCTGCGTGCTGCGAGGAGTGCGCGTCGATCGCGGCCGACTTGCGTCGGGCGTCGATCGCGAGGGAGCGCATCGACTCCCATGGCACGGCGTCGTGATCGGGGTCGGCCCAGTGGCGCATCCAGATCGGATAGGCGAGCAGGGTCAGGCGGTCGGCGTCGCGCGCGACGAGGTCGCGCACGATCTCGCCGACGACCCGATGGTCGCGGTGGCCGTCGCCGACCCAGGGCGCGGCGACGAGGATGCGGCCGGGTGCCCCGGCCGTCCCGCCGTCAGGCGCGGGTGCGGTCACGGGCCCGAGCACCGCCTCGAGCGCTGTCGCGATCCCGTCGCGGTGCTGGCGCGTCCCGCCGTCGGGGAAACCGAGCAGCACGGGCGCCGCCGTCATGCCGAGCAGGTCGAGCGCGACGAGCAGCTCCCCCGCCCGCCGGCGCCCGATGCGCGGGTCGTCGGGGTGCGACCCGGCGCCGTCGGTCACGACGACGACCGTCACGGGCAGGCCGCGCTCGGCGCACGCCGCGATGAGCCCGCCGGCGCCGAGCGTCTCATCGTCGGGGTGCGCGGCGACGACGACGAGAGCGGTCGCGCCGTCGAGGTCGAGGGGCGGACGATCGTGAGTCCGGGCATCCGCCGCCCACACACCCGCGCTCGTGCCGGGGGCCGCCGCATCGAAGGTCACCATGGCGCCTCGCTCGCGGTGAGGGCCTCGCCGAGGGAGGCGAGGTCGCGCTCGGCGTGGTGCTGCCGCACGTAGAGCTGGAGGTCGGCGACGCGCTTGGCGTGCTCGGCGTCGAGGGCGAGCGGCGCGGGCCCGAGCGCGCGAGCGGTGCGGGCGAGAACGTCGTCGCACGTGCGGGCGACGGTCGCGCGCACGCGCTTGGCGAGGATGCGCGCCGTCGCGCGGTCGGCACCTGGGGCGCGGCGGGCGGCGTCGGCGAAGACGAGCCGGGCGGCCTCAAGCTGCTCGTCGATCGCGCCGAGGTGGGCCAGCGCGTGCGGGTCGGAGCGCTCGACGAGCGCGGCGTGCAGCGTGCGGGCGAGGCCGACGGCCCCGCCGAACCAGCACGCGGCGACGCCCATGCCGCCGATCGCGAAGCCGGGCCGCTGCAGGTACCAGCCGTCGGCGCCGACGGGTTCGGCCGCGACCTCGGTGAAGCGCACGGGCCCGCTCGGGATCTCGCTCAGACCCCGCGCCGCCCACGCCCCCTCGTCGACCGCGACGCCGGGGGCGCGCAGGTCGACGGCGAAGAGGCGGCGGGTTCCGGCGTCGTCGACGTGGGCGGTCACGAGAGCGCGATCGAGGATGCCCGCGAGCGAGCACCACGGCTTCACTCCGTCGAGCCGCCAGCCGTCGCCGACGGGCCGCGCGCGCAGGGGCTCGTCGCCGCCCTCGGCCGCGAAGACGCCCCAGACGGCTGCGCGGTCGGGGTCGTGGGGGCCGGCATCGTCCGTCGCGGCCGCTTCGGCCAGGATGCCCAGCGCATCGAGATGCGGCTCGACGACCCGAGCCGCGCCAAGGTCGACGGCCGCGAGCGTCGCGAGCGCCTCCCACCGGTCGAGCAGCGCCTCGGCAACGGGCTCGCGCGCAGCCGAGCGCTCGACTGCCTCGAGCTCGAGCACCCCGAGGTCACGTGCCGTGGCGAGCGCGTCGGGCACCATCCGCGGGGCCAGCCGCTCCACGAGCATCGCGCGCGGCCCCGCGCCGGCGGCGGGGTCGGAGGTCAGACGGACGCGCATTCCCCGACGCTAGCCAAGGCCGCGGGGCCGCGTGCCGCCCCGGTCAGCCTCTTCTCAGCCGTAAGGCCGGGCATGGTGGGTATGCAAAGTCAGTTTGAGTATCTGTAGGTCAGTGAAAGAATTTGGGGAAATTTTTACACATGCTCCGATCGGTTGCATACTCTTGCACCGTGATGTGGACAGCCGATAAGCCCTTCAATTCACTCCCAGACCTGCCCCCGCCTATCGACGTGGAGTCGAAACACGTTCTCAAGCAGGTCACGGAGGCCCGCGCCGCGCTCGCTTCGCTGGATCAGGCGGCGCGGCGAATTCCGAACCCGAGCGTCCTCCTCAACTCGATACCCCTTCTTGAAGCGCAAGCGAGTTCCGAGATCGAAAACATCGTGACCACGGCTGACGAGTTGTTCACGGCAGACCAGCTCGACGCGGAATCAGCACGTCCGGAGGCGAAGGAAGCCCTCCGCTACCGAGCGGCGCTCCTTGACGGAGTGAGGAGCGTCCGCCAACGCCCGCTGTCAACGAACACGCTCATCGCCATCTGCTCGACTCTTCAAGCACGGGAGATGCGAGTTCGCGATCTGGCCGGCACTTTCATTGGAAACCCTGTCACGCGAGAAGCGATCTACACGCCGCCGGAGGGCCAGCGCCTGCTGCTGGAGCGGCTCGATGCATGGGCTCGCTTCGCCCACTCCAATGCCACGCTCGATCCGCTGGTACTGATGGCTCTCGCCCACTATCAATTCGAGGCGATTCACCCTTTCTCCGACGGCAACGGGCGAACGGGGAGGATCGTCAACATCCTGCTGCTGATTGAGCGGGGCCTGCTCAGCGAGCCCATCCTGTATCTGTCCCGGTACATCATCCAGAACAAGTCGGAGTACTACCGCCTGCTTCTCGCGGTGACCGCAGAAGCCTCGTGGGAGGAGTGGGTCTCCTTCATGCTCGAAGGGATCCGTCAGACCGCGCTCTCAACAGTCGAGAAGATCGACGACATCCAGCTCCTTCACCGCGAGATGCAGGCCGAACTTCGCGCCGCGCTACCAGGGGGAGCGAACGCCGACCTACTGGATGTCCTCTTCGAACAACCCTTCTGCCGCATCACGACGGTTATGGAGCGCTGCGGCGTCTCGCGGCCGACAGCGACGAAGTGGCTGAAGCTCCTCGCGGAGGCCGAGATCCTGGTCCCCCTCAAGCTCGGGAAGAGCCTGATCTTCGTGAATGGGAGGTTCTTCTCACTCTTGACCCGATCCGAGCGCGCACCGGAACCCACACCGACCCTCTTCTAGGCTCGATCCACCGCCGCACTCCAGGAGGAGCATCCATGCAGTTCTGCGCGTTCACCGAGCCCCAGCAGGGGGCCGACTACGAGACGCAGCTCGCCCACGCGCAGCGCGCCGAGGCGCTCGGCTTCGACGGCTGGTTCCGCAGCGATCACTACCACGTGATGGGCGACGGCGACGGGCTGCCCGGCCCGACTGACGCCTGGACGGCCCTCGCCGGCCTCGCGCGCGAGACCTCCCGGGTGCGGCTCGGCACGCTCGTGTCGTCGGCGACGTACCGGGTGCCGGGCATCCTCGCCATTCAGGTCGCGCAGGTCGACCGCATGTCGGGCGGCCGCGTCGAGCTCGGCCTCGGCACCGGCTGGTTCGCGAAGGAGCACGCGGCCTACGGCATCCCCTTCCCCGAGAAGCGGTTCGGGATGCTCGAGGAGCAGCTCGCGATCGTGACGGGCCTGTGGGCCACCCCCGACGGCGCCACGTTCTCGTTCGAGGGCGACCACTACTCGCTGCTCGACGCGCCGGCGCTGCCGAAGCCCGCGCAAGCCCGGATCCCCGTGATCGTGGGAGGCGGCGGCCCCCGCCGCACGCCCCAGCTCGCCGCCCGCTACGCGACCGAGTTCAACATCGGCTTCGTCGACGAGGCCACGGTCGCCGAGAAGTTCGCCAACGTGCGCGCCGTGTGCCTCGAGGAGGAGCGCGACCCCGACACGCTCGAGCTGTCGGTCGCGCTGCCGACGATCGTCGCGGAGGACGCGGCGACGCTCCGCCGGCGCTGCGAGGCCGTCGGCATCGACCCGGAGTCGCCGCACGACGCCCGCCTGGTCGGCACGCCCGACGAGGTCGCCGCGAAGATCGAGCGGCTGCGCGACGCGGGCGCATCCCGCATCTACCTGCAGACCATCGACATGACCGACCTCGACCACCTCGACCTCATCGCCCGCGACGTCATCGCGCGCGTGCGCTGAACGGAGCCCCCATGACCAGAACCTTCGGCCACGCCATCGACTGGATGCGCGCCCGCGTCGACTCCGGCCAGCTGCCCACGGCCGTGCTGGGCGTGTGCTCGGCCGACGGCATGCTCGCGCTCGAGGCGTTCGGCTCCGACGGCGGCCGCACCGCGAACGTCGACGACCGCTACGCCCTCTACTCGGTCACCAAGCCGCTCACCGGCCTCACGATCGCGCGCGCGATCGAGCGCGGCCTGCTGACGAGCGAGACCCCGCTGCGGGATGCCCTGCCGCAGGCCCCCGCGGGCGCGGCGACGCTCGGCCAGCTGCTGAGCCACACCTCCGGCATCGTCGACCACGAGCTCGACGGCACCGAGTCGCTGCGGGAGGCGCTCGCGACCGCCCTGCTCGAATCCACGCCGGGCACCGTGCGCCGCTACAACAACCTCGCCTACGAGGGCGCCGTCGCGATCCTCGAGCACGCGACGGGCGCCGAGTTCGGCGATCTCTTCACCGAGATGGCGGATGCGGCCGGTGCCGGCACGCTCTCGTTCGACCCGGCGGACGCGCACGAGATCCACGACGCCGACCTCGCCGGCCACGATCCGTCCCTCGTGTTCGCGGCGCGCCACCCGGCGGCCGGCGCGGTCGGAACGGTGCACGACCTCCTCGCGATCGGGCAGTCGCTGCTCGCGGGCGACAGCCGCATCGTCGCCCCCACGACCCTCGCCGCGATGCAGCGCCCCCGCACGGCGGGCCTGCCCGTGCTCGACGAGGACCCGATCAAGCGCTTCGAGGACTTCGGGCTCGCGTGGAACCTGCCCCACCGTCCGGGGCTCCTCGACCACTCGCTCTTCGGCCACACGGGCTGGACGGGAACGCAGTTCTGGATGTCGCGCGACTCGGGCCTGTGCGTCGTGGCGCTCACCAACCGCCTCGACTCGTGGCGGCCCGAGGTCGGCGTCGACTGGGATCAGCTGCTCAACGCGGCGATGAGCGCGCGATGACCGCCGCCGCCGATCGGCCGCGCACGCACGTCGTCGTGCTGCCGGGCGGCGGCTATGCCCGCCTCGCCCCGCACGAGGGCGAGCCCGTCGCCGAGTGGCTGCGCGGTCTCGGACTCGATGCGAGCGTGCTCGAGTACCCGGTGCTGACGCGCCACCCGGGCCCGTTCCACGCGGTGCGACGGCACATCGGCGAGCTGCGCGCGCACGGCGTCGAGCGCATCGGCGTGCTCGGCTTCTCCGCCGGCGGCCACCTCGCCGGGCACGCGGCGGTGAGCGGGCTCGTCGACGCGGCCGTGCTCGGCTACCCCGTCGTGTCGATGCAGCTGCCGACCCACCGCGGGTCGCGCGAGAACCTCATCGGCCGGCGCGCCTGGCCGTGGACGCGCCGCGCCCTCTCGATCGACCGGCTCGTGACGCGCGGCGCCCCGCCGATGTTCATCTGGCACACCGCCGAGGACGAGCTCGTGCCCGTCGAGCATGCCTACCTGCTGGGTCGCGCGCTCGCCGAGCACGAGGTGCCGCACGCGCTACACGTGTACCCGCGCGGTCGGCACGGTCTTGGGCTCGTCGACGGAGTCGCCGGCGGCGCAGAGGCGGGGACCGCCCGCCATTGGACGCGCGACTGCGAGGAGTGGCTGCGCGAGCTCGGCTGGATCGACTAGCAGGGCGGGCGGCGAGCGCCGCGATCGTCAGCGGGGGCGCGCGGAGCCGGGCGCCGTCGGGGACGGGTGCCGGGCATCCGCTGCTCTGATGACGATGACGGATGCCCAGACGAGCGCGACGCCGACGACGCACCCGACGACGAGCAGGGTGAGCCCCGCGGCGCCCGCGCTGATGCCGACTCCGATGAGCGCGTAGGTGACGGTCGCGGCGTAGACGATCGAGGCGCGCGATCCGAGCACGAACGCGACCGCGAGACCGCTCGCGGCGAGCAGGACGAGCAGCTGCCAGGTCTGGCCCCACACGGTGTCGACGGGCGCGCCCGACCCCTGCACGACGGTGCCGATCTGCACGAAGAAGGCCATCGACGTCCAGCCCGAGTAGGTGCCGAGGAGGCCGTAGAGCAGGCCGCGCTCGAGCGGGTTCCAGGCGGCGAGCTCGTCGCGAGCGCGGACGACGCGCGTCCAGGCGACGACGTGCGCGCTGATGATGACGACGAAGACGACGAGGCCGAGCGGGTTGTCCTGCCCGAGCGACGCGGTCGCGAGCCACAGTCCGAAGCACGCGAAGACCACGCCGAGCGGCCCGGCGACGCGGTCGCGGATGCTCGGCAGCGCCCGGAGCGTCGACGGCCGGGCCTGCGCGAGCGCGTAGGCGAGGCTCAGCAGGATGATCACGCCCCAGATCGCGAACCAGGCGCCGGGCGGGACGAGCGGCGAGAACTCCGCCCCCGACTGCAGCGTCGTCGGTGAGAGCCAGTCGAACACGAGCGACGACACGGGCTGGCCGACGGCGAGGACGACGAGGAGGTAGCGGAGGAGCATCCGCCGCTTCTCATCGGAGCCGCGCGTCGTCCGCGGCGGGATCGAGACCGACCCCGTGTCGGTCAGGGATGCTGTGCGCACGGTCCAGGGACCTCCTCCACGACCGCACGGGAGCCTCGCGCGCCTCGCACGAGCTTCGTGCTCCACCGGCGCGCGGTCGTTGCACGGCCAGGGTAGACCCGCGGTGCGCAGGGCGCACGACCGCTGTCGGGGTGTCGGATCGCGGGTCTTCCTGCGGTCAGCCAGCGAGCCGCTCGGTCAGCAGAGCGTGCAACTGCTCGCGACTCGGCCGCCCGCGGAGCCCCGCCTCGGTGACGTACACGCGGCAGGCGAGCTCGCCCGTCGGCTCGCCGTGCGGGAACGGATCGTCGCCGTCGAGGAGGATCGTCGGCGAGCCGGCGAAGCCCGCGGCGAGCGCCCCGCTCCCGGTCGTCACGCGCCGCACGACGACGGCGAGGTCGTCGCGACCCAGTTCGGCGAGCACGCTGCGGAGGTCCTCCGCGGTCTCCGTCCAGTTGGGGCACTCGTCGATGTGCACGACCTCGATGCTGATCGTCCCGCTCACCGCTCCTCCTCGCGCTCAGGTCTCATGCGGTCGGTCGTCCCGTCGCGCGGCGATCCAGTCGAGCGCGGCGGCCGCGCGGCGCAGGATCGAGATGTGGCCGTCGTCGGGCTCGAGATCCATGACGGCGTGCGGGATGCTCCGCGCGAGCTGCTCGGAGTGCGCGGCCGGCACGACCCGGTCGAGGCCGCCGTGCACGAGCCGCACGGGGGTGCGGATGGCGCTCGGCTCGAAGCTCCACTCGCGGACGTACGCGAGATCGTCATCGATGAGGGGGGCGGGGCCGGCGGCGAGGGCGGGGCGGACGACCTCCATGATCCAGCCCCACTCGCCGTCGAAGGCCGCGCCGTCGGCGGCGATGAAGCCCATGTCGCCCTCGTGCTCGACCGACTCGTAGGCCTCCTTCTCCGCGCGACCCGCGACGGCGGCGCGCAGCGAGGCGGCGCCGAGGTCGCTGAACCCGGCGAACCAGTCGGCGTCGCGCGTGGGGTCGTAGGGGGCGAGGCCGGAGATGCTGACCGCCGCGACGACGCGATCGGGAAGGAGCGCGGCGCATGCGAGGGCGTGCGGTCCGCCTCCGGAGTGGCCGAGGACGGCGAAGGGGCGGCCCGGCTGCGGGGCGCTGGTGAAGTGCGGGGCGTCGAGTGTGTGCGGGGCATCGAGCGCGTCGACGACGGCCGCGGCGTCGGCCGCGGCGCTCGCGACCGTGCGATCGGGGCGCGGGGTCGAGCCGCCGTACCCGGGGCGGTCGTACCCGACCAGCCGCAGGCCGAGTCGGTCGGCGTGGTCGAGGAGCGGCCGCGGCGGCGTGCCGATGTTCGGGGTTCCGTGGTGCCAGACGACGGGGAGGGCGTGCGCTCCCCCGGTGCCGGAGTCGTAGGCGTGCAGGACGCCGCCCTCGGCGATCGTGATGTCGAACTCGCGCATGCCCGCCTCCCCCTACGACCAGGCGGGCGCGCGGCCGTCGTCGTCGGTCGGCAGGGCGAGCCCCGCGTAGCGGAGACCGTCGTCGACGAGCTCGACGCGCTCGAGGCCGGCGATCTCGTCGAGGGCGAACCAGCGCACGTCGTCGGTCGTGCCCTCCTGCTCGACGGCGAGCGCGCCGCCGACGATCGTGCAGCGGTAGACGATGCGCAGCCCCTGCAGGTCGCGGCCGGGACCGGGGATGCGCTTCGCGCCGGGGATGATGATCGACCCGACGCCGAGGATCCCGTCGACGCGCACGTCGAAGCCCGTCTCCTCCTTCACCTCGCGCACGACCGTCTGCTCGGGGTGCTCGCCCGGCTCCACGCCGCCGCCCGGGAGGGTCCAGCCGCCGTACGCGCCCTCGCGCCAGTGGGCGAGCAGCACGCCGCGCTCGTCGTGGACGATCCCGTAGCAGCCGACGCGCAGGTCGACGCCGGCGAGCGCCGCAGCCGGGAGGTCGGTGGGCTCGGCGTCGGGGGTTCTCGAGTCGGCCGGGACGCCTTGATCGGCACTCACGGCAGCGGCCCCAGCAGGTCGGCCGCGACGGTGGAGTGCACGCTCTCCGGGTCGCTCGGGTGGTAGATGCCCGCGAGCACGTCGCGCTGCAGGCGGCTGAGCTCGTCGCTCGCGCGATACGCCCCTCCCCCGGCGATGTGCATGCACTCGTCGACGACCTCGCGCGCGGTGACGACGGCGCGCTGCTTGAGCCCCGCCAGGTCGCGGAACCACCGCGCACCCCGCTCGACGCCGGTGTCGCGATCGCGGCAGACGGCCTCGATCTGCGGGGCCAGCGCGTCGAGGGCGATCGCGGCATCCGCGACCCGCCATCGGATGTCGGGGTCGGCCGACTGGGGCGCTCCCCCGTACTTGAGGCTCGTGCGCCGGTGGGCCGACTCGACGGCGAGCTCGAGGGCGCGGTCGGCGAGCCCGGCGTAGACGGCGGCCATGAGGGTGAGGAAGTTCGCGGAGATCGCGAGGAGGAACGGGTCGAGCGTCGGGCCGACGGGCAGGATGCGCGACACGCGCTCGTCGGGGATGAACGCCGCGTCGAGCCGGGTCGTCCAGCTCTGGGTGGCGCGCATGCCGAGAGAATCCCAGTCGGGGGTGAGGGCGATGCCGTGCGCGGGGTGGAGCTCGAGGTGATCGGGGGTCGAGACCGGGGAGTCGCGCAGGAGGAAGCCGTGGACGATCGAGGGGTCGGCGCCGCCCTCGGGGCTGGTGCCGCTGCCCTCGGCGGGGTCGTGACGACCGAGCACGCCGAGCCGGGTCCATGCGGGACTGAGGCTCGTGATGATCTTCGTGCCGGTGAACGACCAGCCCGCGCCCGCACCGTCGGCGTCACCGGGCACGCGGTCGACGCGCGTCACCGAGTCGGTCATGACGCGGTCGTTGCCGGCCTCGCTGATCGCGAAGGCGAAGAGCTCGCCGGCCTCGCAGTCGCGCGTCACCCACGCGAGGCTGTCCTCGCCGGCGGCGGCGAGGTCGCGGGCGACGCCCATCCAGACGAGGTGCATGGTCAAGCCGAGCGCCGTCGCCGGAGCGTGCGCCGCGAGCAGCCGCTGGTCGCGCGCCACGGCGGTGAGGCTGCGGGGGCGGAGGTACCCGGCGGCACGGAGCTCATCGAGGTCGTCGAAGAAGAACGAGTTGCGGGCGTCGTACCCGGCGGCGCGATCGCGGATGCCCTGCAGGAGCTCGGGGGTCAGCACGGTGCTCGGCTCGGCACTGTGCGCATCGCGCGGTCCGGCAGTCGGCGGCGTGCGCGGCTCGGCGGTCATGCCTCCACGCTACTCGCGGCCCCTGTCGGGCAGTTGTTGCCGCAAGCGCCCCTCGCCGCCCCTGGGCCCCCGCCTCTGCGCCACTCACGACGTCTATCGGTCAGTTGTCGGGCCCGCCCCAGGGGCCGCCCGCAACGAGTGACCGATAGAGCGCGCTTCGTACCGCGCAGCGGGCGGCGGCGGGCGGCGTCGGGCGGATGCTCGGGGCGACCGGAGTCGGCCATGGTCGACGAGACCTCAGGATGTCGCCGGTCAGGAGTACCATCCGCGCATGCCGTTCATCGAGGCGAGCGATCTCGTCAAGACCTACACCCCGAAGGGCGCTCCCGTCGTGCGCGCGCTCGACGGTCTCTCGCTGCAGGTACCGCAGGGCACGGTCACCGCCCTGCTCGGCCCCAACCGCGCCGGCAAGACGACCACCGTCAAGGTGCTCACGACGCTCACCAGCCCCGACTCCGGCTCGGCGATCATCGACGGCGTCGACGTGCTCGCCGAGCCCGAGCGGGTGCGGCGCATGATCGGCGCGAGCGGACAGTACGCGGCCGTCGACGAGAACCTCACGGGCTTCGAGAACCTCGAGATGGTCGGCAGGCTCTACCACCTCGGGGCGAAGCGCGCGAAGGAGAGAGCGCGCGAGCTCATCGAGCTCTTCGACCTCGTCGAGGCGCAGAACCGCGTCGTGAAGGGCTTCTCGGGCGGCATGCGCCGGCGCATCGACCTCGCGGGCGCGCTCGTCATCAACCCTCCGGTGCTCTTCCTCGACGAGCCGACCACGGGCCTCGACCCGCGGAGCCGACTGGCGCTGTGGGATGTCATCGAGAGCCTCGTGAGCGGCGGCACCACCGTGCTCCTCACGACGCAGTACCTGGAGGAGGCCGATCGTCTCGCCGACTCGATCTCGGTCATCGACGGCGGCCGCGTGATCGCCGAGGGCACGGCCGATGAGCTCAAGGCATCCGTCGGCGGGCAGCGCGTCGCGCTCACCCTCGTCGAGGCCGACGAGACCGAGGTCGTGCGCGGCATCCTGCAGCGCTACGGCTCGGGCGAGCCCGTGCCGTCGAACGAGGGCAAGACCTGGGTCGTGCCCGTCGACGACGGCCCGACCGCCCTCAGTCGCATCGTCGGGGAGGTCACGGCCGCGGGCATCGCGCTGCACGACGCGGGCATGCGTCGGCCGACGCTCGACGACGTCTTCCTGCAGCTCACCGGGCACGCCGCGGAGGACGCGGCCGAGGACGAGAAGGGCGCGGCATGAGCACCGTCGACTCGAGCGGAACGCGGGGCGCCGGCGGCGGCCTCGACGCGCGCGGAGCATCCGCGACCCTGCAGCCGGAGCCGGGGACGGCGATCGGGAGGTTCCTCAGCGACGGGTGGATCGCCACGCGCCGCAACCTCATGAAGATCATCCGGGTGCCCGACATCCTCGTCTTCACGCTGCTGCAGCCGATCATGTTCGTGTTGCTGTTCACGTTCGTCTTCGGCGCCGCGATCGACGTGCCGGGCGGCTACACGTCATTCCTCATGGCGGGGATCTTCGCCCAGACCGTCGTGTTCGGTTCGACCTACTCGGGCTCGGCGATGGCGCAGGATCTCAAGGACGGCATCATCGACCGCTTCCGCACGCTGCCGATGAGCGGCGCGGCCGTGCTCGTCGGCCGCACCAACGGCGACCTCGTCATCAACGGGCTGTCGATGCTCGTCATGATGGGCACCGGGTGGCTGGTCGGCTGGCGGGTCGAGTCGTCGTTCCTCGGGTTCCTCGCCGGGGTCGTCCTGCTGCTGCTCTTCGCCTACGCGTTCTCGTGGCTCATGGCCTTCCTCGGCATGAGCGTGCGCAGCCCCGAGATCATCAACAACGTGTCGTTCCTCGTGCTCTTCCCGCTCACCTTCATCTCGAACGCGTTCGTGCCGACCGAGAACCTGCCGACCCCGCTGCGGATCTTCTCGGAGTGGAACCCCGTATCGGCGCTCGTGCAGTCGGCGCGCGAGCTGTTCGGCAACGTGCCGGCGGGCACGCCCGTCGGCGATGCGTGGACGGCGCAGAACCCCATCCTCACGGTGCTCATCGGCATCGCGGTGCTTCTCGTCATCTTCGTACCGCTGTCGATCGCGAAGTTCGCGGCGCTCGGGAAGAAGTAGCGCGCGCGGCGCGAGCGACCGAGGCGCGGCGGCTCAGTCGGCGAGCGCCGCCGCGAGCGCCCGGATGCCCCGCTCGACCTCCGCGAAGCTCGTGCTCAGCGGGGACAGTCCGAGGCGCACCCCGCTCGGGTGCCGGAAGTCGGGGATGACGCCCTCGCCCCAGAGCCGCTCGACGGCCGCGCGAGCGTTCGGATGGTCGACCGTGACGTGGCCCCCGCGACGCGCGGAATCGCGCGGCGAGGCGACCACGGCATCCGGGATCAGGGCGTCGACGAGCGCGATCGCGTACTCGGTCAGCGCGACCGACTTCGCGCGCACCGCCGGCATCCCCGCCGCGTCGATCTCGTCGAGCATGTGGGCGATCGGCTGCATGCCGATGATGGGCGGGGTGCCGCTGACGAGGCGACGGATGCCCGGCGCGGGCTCGAACCCGGCCGTCATGCTGAACGGCTCGGCCGCGCCCAGCCACCCGGGGATGGGATTGCGCAGCTGCGCCTGGTGCCGCGCGGCGACGTAGGCCCAGGCGGGGGCGCCCGGGCCTCCGTTGAGGTACTTGTACGAGCATCCGACCGCCATGTCGACGCCCCACGCGTCGAGCTCGAGCGGCACCGAGCCGACGGCGTGCGAGCAGTCCCAGATGACGAGCGCCCCGTGGGCCTGCACGATGCCCGTGACGGCCGCGATGTCGGCGAACCACGCGCTGCGGTAGGCGACGCCGCCGAGGAGGGCGGCGACCGTGCGCTCGCTCACGACCTCGGCGGCGAGCTCGGGCGTGATGCCGCCGTCGTGCGGGGTGTCGACCCAGCGCACCGTGAGCCCGTGGTCGTCGGCGAGGCGCTCGACGATGAACCGGTCGGTCGGGAACTCGTCGCGCGCGATCACGAGCTCCGTCCTCCCGGGGCGGGCGGCGATCGCGGCGCGCAGCAGCTTGAAGATGAGCACCGTCGTCGAATCGGCGACGATCGTCTGACCGGATGCGGCGCCGAGGCACGCGGCACCGATGCGGTCGCCGAGGCGCTCGCCCAGCGAGAGCCAGCCCTCGTCCCACCCGCGGATGAGCCGCCCGGCCCACTGCGTGCGCACGAAGTCGGGCAGGGCGTCGAGCGTCGCCCGCAGCGGCCGGCCCAACGAGTTGCCGTCGAGGTAGGCGACGAGGTCGTCGCCCGGCACGAAGCGGTCGACGACCGCGGCGAGCGGGTCGGCGGCGTCGAGCGCGGCCGGGTTCGGCAGGTGCTCGGCGTCCGGAGTCAGTGGGTCGGTCACCCGGTCAGCCTAGGCTCGCGCCCTCCACGGCGCGGGATCGCTTCGACAGTGCGTCGCTTCGGTGACAGTGCGGCAGTTCGATGTGGCGCGTTGTCACCGAAGTGGCGCATTGTCAGCCGGACAGGGCGGGGCGCGCGGCGGGGCAGGGCGGCGGTGCGGGGC
>NZ_JAUSMI010000150.1 GCF_030645145.1 Microcella sp.
GCGGCTCCGAGGCGCCGGCCCGCCCGGCCCGCGACGCCGACCGCGGCGCGCGCTCCTTCGACCGCGACGCGCGCCCGGCGCGCTCGACCGATCGTTTCGATCGCGATGCGCGTCCCGCCCGCTCGAACGACCGCTTCGATCGGGATGCCCGTCCTGCGCGCTCGACCGACCGTTTCGATCGCGATGCGCGTCCCGCCCGCTCAAACGACCGCTTCAACCGCGACGCCCGCCCGGCCCGCTCCTTCGACCGCGACGAGCGCCCCGCCCGCCGCGACTCCGAGTTCTACCCGACCCGCGCGCAGCACACCGGCCCGCAGGACGACGTCGTGCTCGCGCGCCTCACGGCCGACGCCGTGCTCGCGACCGACGTCGAGGGAGTGACCTTCGGCGACCTCGGCCTCGGCGACAACATCAGCCGCACGCTCGCCGAGCTCGGCGCCGTGAGCCCGTTCCCGATCCAGGCCGCGACGATCCCCGACGTCCTCGCGGGCCGCGACGTCCTCGGCCGCGGTCGCACCGGCTCCGGCAAGACCATCGCGTTCGGCGCGCCCCTCGTCGAGCGGCTCATGGAGAACGGCGGCGGTCGCCGTCGCCAGCCCGGTCGCAACCCGCGGGCGCTCATCCTCGCCCCGACGCGCGAGCTCGCCCTGCAGATCGACGCGACCGTCCAGCCCATCGCCCGCAGCGTGGGCCTGTTCACGACGCAGATCTACGGCGGCGTGCCCCAAGGCCGCCAGGTCGGCGCCCTCCAGCGCGGCGTCGACATCATCATCGGCACCCCCGGTCGCATCGAGGACCTCATCCAGCAGGGCCGCCTCGACCTGAGCGAGGTCGTCATCACCGTCCTCGACGAGGCCGACCACATGTGCGAGCTCGGCTTCCTCGAGCCCGTTCAGCGCATCCTCCGCGAGACCGCCGACGGCGGGCAGAAGCTGCTCTTCTCGGCGACCCTCGACTCGGGCGTCGCGAACCTCGTCACCGAGTTCCTCCAGGACCCCTCGGTCTACGAGGTCGCCGGCGAGGACCAGCAGTCATCGACGATCGACCACAAGGTGCTCCTCGTCGAGCAGCGCGAGAAGCGCGCGGTCATCGAGCAGCTCGCCTCGGGCGCCGGCAAGACCCTCGTCTTCGCTCGCACCCGCGCCTTCGCCGAGGAGCTCGCCGAGCAGCTCGACGACGCCGGCATCCCGGCGACGAGCCTCCACGGCGACCTCAACCAGCGCAACCGCCAGCGCAACCTCGACAAGCTCACGAGCGGGCGCGTGAACGTGCTCGTCGCGACCGACGTCGCCGCGCGCGGCATCCACGTCGACGACATCTCGCTCGTCATCCAGGCCGACGCCCCCGACGAGTACAAGACGTACCTGCACCGCTCGGGCCGCACGGGCCGCGCGGGCAAGGTCGGCACGGTCGTGACGCTCATCACGCGCCCGCGCCGCCGTCGCTTCGAGGAGCTCCTCGACCGCGCCGAGATCTCGGCCGACACGACCGAGGTGCGCGCGGGCGACCGCGTCCTCGACGAGCTCGCCGCGCTCTAGCCGACAGCGCGTCGACGGCCCGGCCCCGTCAATGGGTGCCGGGCCGTTCGCGTCTCCGGGCGGCGTCGGGGGCGGATGCTCCGCTCAGGCCAGCGCGAGCATCGCGCTCGCCGCGAGAGCGAGCACGAGCCCGACCCACTGCAGCCGCGCGATGCGCTCGCGCAGCACGAGCGCCGCGAGCAGGATCGTGCCGGCCGGATACAGCGCGGTGAGCACCGACACGACCTCGAGGTCGCCCAGCCGCAGCCCGACGAGCGCGATGACGTTCGCCCCCGCGTCGAGCACGCCGCACAGGAGCCCGAGCGCGATGCCGCCGCGCCACCCGCCGCGGAGGGCCGCGGCGCTCGCGCGCACGGCGCCGCCGGAGCCGCGCGGGCCCTCGAGCGCGTGCGGGGCGCCGTGGGCTCCGTCGAGCACGGCGAGCCGGGCATCCGCCGCCATGCCCCTCTGCCCCGCGACGATCGCGAGGAGCACGATGACCGTCACCATGAGCGTCGCGTTGACCGCACGGTTGGCGATGAGGGGCACGAGGCCGCTGTCGTCGGGCGTCTGCTCCATGAGGATGTAGAAGGCGCCGATGAGCGTGCCCGAGATCGTCGCCATGATGAGCCCGCGCGCGGTCGGGCGCACCGCGCCCTCGCTCGGCACGAAGCCGACGAGCACGACCGCGACGAGCGCGAGCGCGAAGGCGGGGTACGCGAGCGCGCCGAGCTCGGACCCGATCGCAAGGCCCCACGTGAGCGGCACGATCGCGGACGTCACGGCCGTCAGGGGCGAGAGGATGCTCATCGGCCCGATCGCGAGGCACGCGTAGAGCAGAGCGATCGCGACGGCGCCGGTCAGCCCCGAGATGCCGCCCCACAGCAGCGCCTCCGCCGACCAGCGGCCGGGGATGACGAGCGCGCCCGCGATGAGGAGCACGACGCCCGACACCGCGCCGAGAGCGGTGACGCGCAACGCGGAGATGCGGCGCGCCGCGAGACCCCCGACGAAGTCGGCGGCGCCGTAGACGAGGGCGCCGGCGAGGCCGAGCACGACCGTGAGCATGGGGCCTCCGCGGGCTGGGGACGGTGACGGCGACCGGCGGTCCGGCGCATGCAACGATCCTGGCATCCCCTGCTCACTCCGGCGTCGCTGCGCGTTCACGCGGCCGCCGTACCGTGACGGGCGCCCGACGACCGGGGGTCGTCCGCGAGCCGCCTGCGCCATCGAGCACGTGAACAGCGCGTTACCACTCATGTGAGCACTAGGTGCATCGACCGTTCTGTGCTTATGGTTCGTTCTGACCCCCGTTCAGGGGGACGCACGATATCGCCCTCCCACCCCAAGGAGCTCAGCGCACCATGTCATCCATCTCTCAGGGCGGCCGCGCACGCGCGACCGCACGCGCGACGGCGTTCACGACCGCCGTCTGCGTGGGCCTCGGTCTCGCGGGCATCACCGCGACGCCGGCCATGGCCAGCACCCACATCCCGATCGCCGACGTGCAGGGTCCGGGGGCGTCAACGCCCCTCCTGAACCAGTCGGTCACCGTGCAGGGCGTGGTCGTCGCCGACCATCGCGGCACCGGCGGCTACAGCGGGTTCTACATCCAGACCCCCGGCGCCGACACGACGCCCGGCGTCTCCGACGGCCTGTTCGTGTTCACGAGCAGCCAGGCGCACCCGGTCGCGATCGGCGACCTCGTCGAGGTCACCGGCGTCGCGTCCGAGTACTTCGGGCAGACGCAGGTGAGCGCGACGACCGCCGGCCAGGTGACCCTCGTCGAGGCCGCTGTGGGAGTGCCCGCGCCGGTCGCCCTCCCGACCGATGTCACGGGCGATGCCCGCGAGGCTTTCGAGGGCATGCTCGTCGCGCCGGCCGGCGACTACCTCGTCTCCTCCAGCCACGAGCTCTTCCGCTTCGGCGCGCTGTGGCTGAGCCCCGCAGAGCTCGCGGTCAAGAGCACCGAGCTCGTCGACGCCGGCCCCGAGGCCGACGCGATCGCCGCCGCCAACCGCGCGTCGCGCATCCTGCTCGACGACGGGTTCAACGCGCAGGTCACGGCCAGCGCCCACCCCGGCGACCAGCCGTACTTCAGCAAGGACGCCGTCGTCCGCAACGGCGACAAGGTGGTCTTCCCCTCCGCCGGCATGGTCCTCACGTACGGCTTCGACCAGTGGCGCCTCCAGCCGCAGCGGCCCTCATCGACGACCACCGCGGCGCAGACCGGCGTCACCTTCGAGACGCGCAACGCGCGCCCCGCCTCGGCTCCCGAGGTCGGCGGCGACATCCGCGTCGCGGCGTACAACGTGCTCAACTACTTCACGACGCTCACGACCCAGAACAGCCAGGCCCGCGGCGCTCGCACCGCCGAGCAGCTCGCCATCCAGGAGTCGAAGATCGTCGCGGCCATCAACGGCCTCGACGCGGACGTCGTCGCCCTGCAGGAGATCGAGA
Source organism: Microcella sp. (assembly GCF_030645145.1). Taxonomy (GTDB): domain Bacteria; phylum Actinomycetota; class Actinomycetes; order Actinomycetales; family Microbacteriaceae; genus Microcella. The sequence continues at coordinate 3,978 of NZ_JAUSMI010000150.1, forward strand.
ACTCGGTCAAGCTCGGCGAGCCGACCGACGAGGCGCTTGAGTCGCTCGTCGCGGCGCTCAACGCGCAGGCCGGCGCCGGCACGTGGGACTACGTCCGCACCCCCGCTGCGCTGACCGACGCCGCGATCGTCGACTTCATCAGCAACGCGATCATCTTCAAGCCCGCAGCGGTCACCCCGGTGGGCGACAGCTTCACGCAGGTCGACGAGACGGTCTGGGACATCGCGCGCGAGCCGATCGGCCAGACCTTCGCCGCCGGCGGCATCGAGTTCACGGTCATCGCGAACCACTTCAAGTCGAAGGGCGGCTCGGGCACCGAGCCCGCCGACGGGCAGGGCTTCTTCAACGCCGAGCGCGTCGAGCAGTCGAACGCCCTCGCGGCGCTCGTCGAGACCCTCCCGGGCGAGGCCGGCGAGAACGTCCTCCTCATGGGCGACTTCAACGCCTACAGCGAGGAGGACCCGATCCAGGCCCTCACCGACGCGGGCTGGAGCGACCTCGTCGCCGACCTCACCGATGACCAGTACACCTACACGTTCGACGGCGAGCTCGGCTCGCTCGACCACGTCCTCGCGAGCCCCGGCATCGCGGCGCAGGTCACGGGCGTCGGCGTCTGGGGCATCAACTCCGCCGAGTGGAGCGATCGCCAGTACGCCTTCGGCGCGACCGAGACCGGCACCGTCTTCCGCTCGAGCGACCACGACCCCGTCGTCGTCGGCCTCAGCACGACGCCCCCGCCGGTCGAGATCGACATCCTGACGGTCAACGACCTGCACGGACGACTCGAGGCCGCTCCGCCGGCCGCGGGAGTCGCCGTCCTCGGCGGTCTCGTCGAGGCCACGCGCGCCGCGAACCCGAACACGCTCTTCATCTCCGCGGGCGACAGCGTCGGCGCCTCGACGTTCACCTCGTTCATCCAGAACGACGAGCCCACGCTCGACGCGCTCAACGCGATGGAGCTCGACCTGACCGCCATCGGCAACCACGAGTTCGATCAGAGCCGCGCCGACCTCGACGACCGGATCATCCCGAACTCCGACTTCCCCTACCTCGGCGCGAACATCTACGAGAAGGGCACGACGACCCCGGCGTACCAGGAGTACGAGGTCATCGAGGTCGACGGCGTGAAGGTCGGCTTCATCGGAGTCCTGACCGAGAGCATGCCGTCGCTCGTGAGCCCCGCGGGCATCTCGACGCTCGACTTCGGCGACATGACCGCCGCCGCCGTGCGCGTGGCCGACCAGCTGCAGGACGGCGTGGCCGAGAACGGCGAGGCGGATGTCGTCATCCTCGTCGCCCACGAGGGCGCCCCGACCACGACGCTCGAGTCCGCAACCGGCGACTCCGAGTTCGGCGACCTCATCAACGGGGTCCTCGGCAAGGTCGACGCGGTCGTCTCGGGCCACACGCACCTCCAGTACGACCTCGAGGTCCCGGTACCGGGCACCGACGAGGTCATGCCGCTCATCCAGGGCGGCCAGTACGGCGAGGCCTACGGCCACCTCGCGCTGTCGGTCGACCCCGAGTCGAACGAGCTGCTCAGCATCACGGCCGGCGTGAAGCCGCTCGTGGGCGCGGCGCAGCCCGACCCCGAGATCGCGGCGATCGTCGCCGACGCCGTCGCCTTCGCTGCCGTCGCCGGCAACGAGAGCCTCGGCGAGATCACGGACGACTTCCTCCGCGGCATCGACTTCACGGGCCAGAACGGCGCGCAGAACGAGAACCGCGGCGCGGAGTCGACGCTCGGCAACGAGGTCGCCGACGCCCAGCTCTGGGCCACGCGCGACCTCGGCACCGAGGTGGCGTTCATGAACCCGGGCGGCCTGCGCGCCAACCTGCTCTACGCCGCGAGCGGCGAGCTGGACCCGGCTGGCAACCTCACGTTCCGCGAGGCCGCCAACGTCCAGCCGTTCGCCAACTCGCTCTTCACGATGACGCTCACGGGTGCGCAGGTGCGCTCGGTGCTCGAGGAGCAGTGGCAGCCCGCGGGTAGCAGCCGACCGTTCCTCAAGCTCGGCGTCTCGTCGACGTTCGAGTACGACTACGACCCGACGAAGCCCGCCGGCGAGCGCATCGGCACGATGCTCCTCAACGGCGTGCCGGTGACGGCCGACCAGCAGGTCCGCATCGTGGCGAACTCGTTCCTCGCGGCCGGTGGAGACAACTTCTTCACCCTCGCGCAGGGCACTGAGCGCGCCGACTCGGGTCGCATCGACCTGCAGGCGTTCGTCGACTACGTCGGGGCCACCACCCCGATCTCGCCCGACTTCGCCCAGCGCTCGGTCGGCGTCTCGATCAGCGCCCCCGACGCCGACGGCTACACCGCCGGCGACGAGGTCACGCTGACGCTCAGCTCGCTCCTGTTCACCAACCAGGGCGACCGCGAGACGGATGTCGTCGTGAGCCTCGGCGAGGAGGTGCTCGGCTCGGCCCCGATCGACAACACGATCGTCGGCCGCTCCGACGAGACGGGCCGCGCGACGGTCACCTTCACGGTGCCGGAGGGCGTCACCGGCGCCCAGCAGCTCACGATCGCGGTGCCCGACAACGGCACCGAGGCGAGCATCGCCTTCGAGATCACCGAGACCCTCGGCGCGATCGAGGTCATCGAGTCGGCCAAGGTCATCGGCCCGGTCGTGATCGGCAAGGAGGCGCGGGCGAAGGCCCCCGTCGTGTCGGTCGACAGCGCCGAGCTGACCTACCAGTGGCTGCGCGACGGCGAGCCGATCGAGGGCGCCACGGGCGCGACCTACCTCGTGACCGCCGACGACGCCGACGCGCGCATCTCGGTCGTCGTGACCGCGAACGCTCCCGGCTACGAGTCGGCGAGCAGCGAGAGCGCGGAGCGCAAGGTGGCCGGCAAGCCGGCGAAGCTGCCCAAGGCGGCCTAGCGGGCATCCCACGGTGAGCGGGGCGGAGAGCATGCTCCCCGCCCCGCTTCCGCGTGTGCGCAACCCCCTGCGCGCCGGATCAGCGGGGGAGTAGGTTCGGGCTGTGACCTTCCGAGACGACGCTGACATCTCCGGCTCCTCCGTCCGCCGCTCCGGCCGCGGCCGCGGGCTCGCCATCGGCGGCGGCGGTGGCCTCATCGGCATCATCGCCGTCTTCCTGATCTCGCAGTTCACGGGGGTCGACCTCAGCGGCATCCTCGGCGGCGGGGGCACGGGTGCCGGGCCCGCTCCCGAGACGACCGAGCTCGCCGAGTGCGACACGGGCGCCGACGCCAACGAGAGCGTCGACTGCCGGGTCGCCGGCGCGGCCGTCTCCCTCGAGGAGTTCTGGATCGACGCGGCGCCCGAGATCGGCGTGCAGTACCGAGGGCCTGGCGCGATCATCTTCGAGGAGGCGGTGAGCACGGGCTGCGGCCAGGCCACCAGCGCGGTCGGCCCCTTCTACTGTCCGAACGACGAGACCATCTACCTCGACACGGGCTTCTACGACGACCTCCGCACGCGCTTCGGCGCCGAGGGCGGCCCGCTCGCCGAGATGTACGTCGTCGCGCACGAGTGGGGCCACCACATGCAGAAGATCACCGGCGCGCTCGAGTCGGCCGATCGCACCGACTCCGGGCCCGAATCCGACGCCGTGCGTCTCGAGCTCCAGGCCGACTGCTTCGGCGGCGCGTGGGCGGGCGCCGCGTCCGATGGGCCGGATGCCCTGCTCGAGCCGATCACGAGCGAGCAGGTCGCGCAGGCCCTCGACGCGGCCGAGGCCATCGGCGACGACCGCATCCAGGAGCAGACGAGCGGCCAGGTGTCGCCCGAGAGCTGGACCCACGGGTCGAGCGAGCAGCGCCAGCGCTGGTTCACGGTCGGCTTCGAGCGGGGCGTCACGGCATGCGACACCTTCGCGGTCGCCGGCGGCGACCTCTAGCCGGACACGGTCGGCTCGGCGGGAATCAACCCGGGCGTCGCGACGTTGACGGTGGGTGGTGCGCGCGTGCGCGGCCCTCGCGCATTCTTCGCGTGGGGCGCTCGAGGCTCGCGCGCTCTACGCTGAGAGGCGATCCGCCGACGGCTCGCCCACCACGACTTCCCCAGAGGAGAACGCCATGGCCCGCATCTACTCCGACATCTCGAAGGTGTTCGGCAACACCCCCCTCGTGCAGCTCAACGCGATCACCGACGGCGCCGACGCCACGGTGCTCGCGAAGCTCGAGTTCTTCAACCCGTCCTCGAGCGTCAAGGACCGCCTGGGCGTCGCGATCGTCGACGCCGCCGAGGCGAGCGGCGAGCTCACCGCCGGCGGCACGCTCGTCGAGGCGACGAGCGGCAACACCGGCATCGCTCTCGCGATGATCGGCGCCGCGCGCGGCTACGATGTCGTGCTCACGATGCCCGAGACGATGAGCGAGGAGCGCAAGATGCTCCTCAAGGCCTACGGCGCCGAGCTCGTCCTGACTCCCGGCGCCGAGGGCATGAAGGGCGCCGTCTCGCGCGCCGAGCAGATCGTCGCCGAGCGTCCGGGCGCGGTCCTCGCCCGCCAGTTCGAGAACGAGGCGAATGCCGCGATCCACCGCGCGACCACGGGCCCCGAGGTCTGGAACGACACCGATGGCGCCGTCGACATCTTCGTCTCGGGCATCGGCACGGGCGGCACGCTGACCGGGACCGGCCAGTACCTCAAGGAGCAGAAGCCGGGCGTGCAGATCGTCGGCGTCGAGCCGGAGGAGAGCCCCATCCTCAACGGCGGCGCCCCCGGCCCGCACAAGATCGCGGGAATCGGTGCGAACTTCGTGCCCGGCGTGCTCGACCGCGAGGTATATGACGAGATCATCGACGTCAACATCGGCCAGGCCGTCTCGATGGCCCGCCGTGCGGCGAAGGAGGAGGGCATCCTCGCCGGAATCTCGTCGGGCGCGACCCTGCACGCCGCCGCCGAGCTCGCGAAGCGCCCGGAGAACGCGGGCAAGACGATCGTCGTGATCGTGGCGAGCTACGGCGAGCGCTACCTGTCGAGCGTCCTGTACGAAGACCTCCGCTCCTAGATGGGCCTTCGCGAGGACATCGCCACCGCCCGGTTGCGCGATCCCGCGGCGCGCTCCGGTCTCGAGGTGTTCCTCACCTCGGCCGGGCTGCACGCGATCTGGTGGCACCGCATCGCCCACTGGCTCTGGACGCACGAGGTGAAGCTCCTCGGCCGCATGGTCGCGCAGGGCGCGCGCTGGTGGACGGGCATCGAGATCCACCCGGGCGCGCGCATCGGCCGGCGCTTCTTCATCGACCACGGCATGGGCGTCGTGATCGGCGAGACGGCCGAGATCGGCGACGACGTCATGCTGTACCACGGCGTCACGCTCGGCGGCCGCACCCTCGAGAGGGGCAAGCGCCACCCGACGGTCGGCGACGGCGTGCTCATCGGGGCGAACGCGACGGTGCTCGGCCCCATCACGATCGGCTCGGGCTCGCAGATCGGCGCGCTCGCCCTCGTGACGAAGGATGTCCCGCCCGACTCCGTCGCGACCGGCATCCCCGCGACCTCCCGGCCCCTCGATCGCACCGCCCGCGGCACGGGCGCCGACGGGTTCTGGGTCGACCCGGCCATCCACATCTAGACCGCTCTCCCCCGATCGCGGCCCACTCGTCGGCGCCGTCGGAGGGGGCGACTAACCTGTACCGGTGACGTCGACCGAGCTTCGAACCCCGCCGGCGCGCAACCCCGCCGACACCCCGCAGGCGATCCTCGAGACGGTCTTCGGCTACCCGGCCTTCCGTGGCGACCAGCAGCAGATCATCGACCACGTCGTCTCCGGCGGCGATGCGCTCGTGCTCATGCCGACGGGCGGCGGCAAGTCGCTCTGCTACCAGATCCCCGCGCTCGTGCGCGAGGGTGTCGGCGTCGTCATCTCGCCTCTCATCGCCCTCATGAAGGATCAGGTGGATGCCCTCGAGGCGGTCGGCGTGCGCGCCGCGTTCCTCAACTCCACCCAGGGGCCCGACGAGCGGCGCGAGGTCGAGCGGGCCCTCGCCGCGGGCGAGGTCGACCTGCTCTACATGGCGCCCGAGCGCGTCACCGTGCCGTCGACGGGCGACCTTCTCGACCGCCTGAACGTCTCGCTCTTCGCGATCGACGAGGCGCACTGCGTCTCGCAGTGGGGGCACGACTTCCGCCCCGACTACCTCGCGCTGTCGATGCTGCACGAGCGCTGGCCGAGCGTGCCGCGCATCGCCCTCACGGCGACGGCGACCGCGGCGACGGCGACCGAGATTCAGCAGCGCCTGCAGCTCGAGCAGGCGCGCACGTTCGTCTCGAGCTTCGACCGCCCGAACATCCAGTACCGGATCGAGCCGAAGAACCAGCCCGTCCAGCAGCTTCTGCAGCTCATCAGGACCGAGCACCCCGGTGACGCGGGCATCGTGTACTGCCTGTCGCGGGCATCCGTCGAGAAGACGGCCGCGGCGCTCGTCGACCACGGCATTCCCGCCCTGCCGTACCACGCGGGTCTCGACGCGCGCACTCGCTCCGACCACCAGTCGCGCTTCCTCCGGGAGGACGGCATCGTCATGGTCGCGACGATCGCGTTCGGCATGGGCATCGACAAGCCCGACGTGCGCTTCGTCGCCCACCTCGACCTGCCCAAGAGCGTCGAGGGCTACTACCAGGAGACGGGGCGCGCGGGCCGCGACGGGCTGCCGTCGACGGCGTGGCTCGCCTACGGCCTTCAGGATGTCGTGCAGCAGCGCCAGATGATCGACCGCTCGGAGGGCAACCCCGCCTATAAGCGCCGCATGGGCCAGCTGCTCGACGCGATGCTCGCGCTGTGCGAGACGGTCGAGTGCCGGCGCGTGCAGCTGCTCGCCTACTTCGGCCAGCAGTCCCAGCCGTGCGGCAACTGCGACACGTGCCTCGCGCCGCCCGAGAGCTTCGACGGAACGGTGCCCGCGCAGAAGCTGCTCTCGACGATCGTGCGGCTCGACCGCGAGCGCCGTCAGCGCTACGGCGCCGGGCAGCTCATCGACATCCTGCTCGGCAAGCGCACGCCGCGCGTCGAGCAGCTCGGCCATGCCGACCTCGCGACGTTCGGCATCGGAACCGAGCTCACCGAGCAGGAGTGGCGCGGCGTCGTGCGGCAGCTGCTCGCCCAGGGCCTGCTCGCGGTGCATGGCGACGGCTACGGCACGCTCGTGATCACCGAGGCGAGCGCCGAGGTGCTCACGGGCGGTCGCGTCGTCCGCCTGCGCCGCGAGGTCGCCCGGCCCACGCGATCGTCGAAGCGCAGCGCTCCCTCCGACCTGCCGGCGGGCGCCGCCCCGCTCTTCGAGCGCCTGCGCGGGTGGCGCGGTGCGACCGCCCGCGCGCTCAACGCGCCCGCCTACATCGTCTTCGGCGACGCGACCCTGCGCGGCATCGCGCTCACGACCCCGTCGACGCTCGACGAGCTCGGCCAGATCAGCGGCGTCGGCGCGAAGAAGCTCGACCAGTTCGGCGAGGCCGTGCTCGCGATCGTGCGCGGCGAGGAGCCCCCGGCTCTCGAGCCCGCCGACGCCTCCGCTTCCGGCGCGGCCGCCGCCCCGACGACGGATGCTCCACTCCGGTCCCGCCCCGCGTCGCCGCGCACGTCCCGCGCGAGCGGCTCCTCGGCCGCGGGCCCGCGATTCGGCTCGAGCACCCGCCCCGCCGCCGTCGAGCCCGACTATTCCGACATCCCGCTGGACGAGCTGCCGCCCGACGACGAGTTCTTCCCGCCGCCGCCCGATGACTACTGAGAAGGCCCGTGAGCACTGAGCAGGCCGACCGGGCGCTGCACGCCGAGCCGCCACCCACCATCGCCGGCGGCGAGGGGGCGACGGTCCGATTGCGCGCCTGGCGCGACGCCGACCGGGAGCCGTTCGCGGCGCTCAACGCCGACCCCGAGGTCATGGAGCACTTCCCGGCGCCGCTCGCGCGGGAGCAGAGCGGCGCGATGGTCGATCGGATCGTCGCGCATCACGCCGAGCACGGCTACGGGCTGTGGGCCCTCGAGGTCGACGGCCGGTTCGCGGGCTTCGTCGGGCTCTCCACGGCGAGCTTCCCCGCGCCGTTCACCCCCGCCGTCGAGGTCGGGTGGCGGCTCGCCCGCTGGGCCTGGGGCCGCGGGGCCGCGTCGACGGCGGCCCGCCGCGTGCTCCGGGCCGCGCCCGGCTTCGGCATCGAGGAGGTGCTGTCGTTCACCGCGACGAGCAACGCGCGCTCGGCCGCCGTGATGGAGCGCATCGGGATGGTGCGCGACCCCGACGGCGACTTCGAGCATCCGCGCGTGCCCGAGGGCAGCCCGCTGCGCCGGCACGTCCTCTACCGGTGGCGGTCGACCGGCGCAGACGCGGGCGACACGGCCGGACGCATTCCCGGCGGGGAATGAGTCGCCTGCCAGGATGACCCGGTGCTGAACCTGCTCGCTCGACTCGTGCTCACGCCGATCGCGCGACTCGTCTTCCGGCCCGTCGTCATCGGTCGTCGCCGGATGCCCCCGACCGGAGGCGTCGTCGTCGCGAGCAATCACCTGTCGTTCATCGACAGCGTCGTCATCAGCCTTCTCGCCCGCCGACCCGTGAACTTCCTCGCGAAGGCCGACTACTTCACCGGGCGCGGACTGAAGGGCGCTCTGTCACGCGGGTTCTTCACCGGCGTCGGGGCGATCCCGGTCGAGCGCGGAGCGGGGAAGGCCGCGCAGGACGCGCTCGATGCCGGGCTCGCGAAGCTCAAGGCGGGACAGCCGTTCTCCATCTACCCCGAGGGCACGCGCTCGCGCGACGGCCGTCTGTACCGCGGGAAGACGGGCGTCGCGTGGCTCGCGCTCACGGCGGGCGTCCCGGTCGTCCCCGTCGCGCTGCGCGGCACGCAGGAGCTCCAGCCCGTCGGGTCGAAGCGCATCCGCCTCGCGCGCATCCGCGTCGAGTTCGGCGATCCGATCGACGTGAGCGGGTTCGGCCCGGCGAGCTCCGGTAGGGCGCGACGGCAGGCGACCGACGCGATCATGGCCGAGATCCAGCGCATGTCGGGCCAGGAGTACGCGGGCGTGTACAACGAGCCGCCCGCGCACGGAGTGGTGGAGAAGGTGCGGCGGGTCTTCCGCTCGCCCGGCGAGCTCTAGGAGCCGGCCGAGGCCTCCGCCTGCGCGGCGGCGACCTTCGCCTTGACCTCGTCCATGTCGAGCCCCTTCACGGCCGTGATGACCTGCTCGAGCGCCGGACCGGGCAGCGCGCCCGGCTGGGCGAAGACGAGGATGCCGTCGCGGAACGCCATGAGGGTCGGAATCGAGCGGATGTTCGCCGCCGACGCGAGAGCCTGCTCGGCCTCGGTGTCGACCTTGCCGAAGGTCACGTCGGGGTGCTGCTCGCTCGCCTTGTCGTAGACGGGGGCGAACTGGCGGCATGGGCCGCACCACTCCGCCCAGAAGTCGACGAGGGTGATGCCGGGGGCCGTCACGGTCTGCTCAAAGTCGGCCGAGGTCAGGTCTACGGTTGCCATGCCTCCATGGTGCCACAGCATGATTGATACCCCCAGGGGTATTCCCGCAAGGCGAACAGCCGTGGGGAGTCCACCATGCGGGCGCTCAGGAACCGATGGATTCCTACAACGCGGGCCGCGAGCATCCGTCGACGCTTCGTTCGTCCGGCACCACGATCGGGCCGAGCGTCGCGAGCGCTCCTACTGTCTCAATCGGGAACGCTCGCCGCCGCTCGCGGTCGGGCGACACCCTTCTTCCGGCTCCACACGATGGGACAGAGATGACTTCGCTCGCCGACTCCACGACCGCCAGCCCCGCAGCCGCTGCTGACGCCGACATGCCGGCGTCGCCCGCGGCACCGGAGCCCGAGGCCATCGCCGTCGACGTCGAGAGCCTCGGCCGGCAGCTCCTCGGCGAGTGGGCGTACGCACGTCAGCACGCGCGCGAGCTCATGGCCCGCCCGGAGTTCCACCGCGACCCCGAGCTCGGCAAGGACGAGCACCGCGAGCGCGTGCTCGGCCAGCTGCACCTGCTCGTCGAGAACGGCTCGGTGCACCGCGCCTTCCCGAAGTCGGTCGGCGGCCTGGAGGACAACGGCGGCAACATCGCGAGCTTCGAGGAGCTCGTGCTCGGCGACCCGAGCATGCAGATCAAGTCGGGCGTGCAGTGGGGGCTCTTCGCGGCCGCCATCCAGCACCTCGGCACGGAGGCGCATCACGCGGCTCTCCTCCCCGGCGCACTCAACATGGACGTGCCGGGCGCCTTCGCGATGACCGAAACCGGTCACGGGTCGGACGTCTCGGCCGTCGGCACCACAGCGACCTTCGACCCGGCGACCGATGAGTGGATCATCCACACGCCGTTCCGCGCCGCCTGGAAGGACTACCTCGGCAACGCCGCCCTGCACGCGAAGGCCGCCGTGGTCTTCGCCCAGCTCATCACGCGCGGCGTGAACCACGGAGTGCACGCGATCTACGTCCCCATCCGCGACGAGAAGGGCGCGTTCCTTCCCGGCATCGGCGGCGAGGACGACGGACTCAAGGGCGGTCTCAACGGCATCGACAACGGCCGCCTGCACTTCACGAACGTGCGCGTGCCCCGCACCAATCTCCTCAACCGCTACGGCGACGTCGACGCGCAGGGCGTCTACACCTCGCCCATCGCAAGCCCGGGCCGTCGCTTCTTCACGATGCTCGGCACGCTCGTGCAGGGCCGCGTCTCGCTCGACGGCGCGTGCGTCGTCGCGAGCAAGCTCGCCCTGACCATCGCGCTGCGGTACGGCAGCGAGCGCCGGCAGTTCACGGCCGCGAGCGACGACGAGGTCGTCCTGCTCGACTACCAGCGCCACCAGCGCCGCCTGCTTCCCCGACTCGCGCAGACCTATGCGATGTCGTTCGCGCACGAGGTCTTCCTGACCAAGTTCGATGCCGTGTTCTCGGGGGCCGCCGACACCGACGCCGACCGCGAGGATCTCGAGACGCTCGCCGCGGCTCTCAAGCCCCTCAGCACGTGGGCCGCGCTCGACATTATCCAGGAGGCGCGCGAGGCGTGCGGCGGCCAGGGCTTCCTCGCCGAGAACCGCCTCGTCCAGCTCCGGGCTGACCTCGACGTCTACGCGACGTTCGAGGGCGACAACAACGTGCTGCTGCAGCTCGTCGCCAAGCGCCTGCTGACCGACTACTCGCGCAAGTTCGCGAAGGCCGACGCGGGAGCGCTCGCCTCCTTCGTGGTCGAGCAGGTCGGCGACGCCGCGGTGCACCGCACCGGACTCCGTCGTCTCGCGCAGTCGGTCGCCGACTTCGGGTCGACCGCGCGCTCGGTCGGCTACGTGCGCGGCAGCGCGGCCCAGCGCCAGCTGCTCACCGACCGCGTCGAGACCATGGTCGCCGAGCTCGCCGGCCGGCTGCGCCCCGCCTCGAAGCTGCCGAAGGCCGAAGCGGCGGCGCTGTTCAACCGCCACCAGAACGAGCTCATCGAGGCCGCCCGCGCCCACGGCGAGCTGCTCCAGTGGGAGGCCTTCACCGACGCGCTCGACGACGTCGCCGACCCCGGCACGAAGCAGGTGCTGACCTGGCTGCGCGACCTGTTCGGGTTCACGCTCATCGAGAAGAACCTCGCCTGGTACCTTATCCACGGCCGGCTCTCGGGCCAGCGGGCGCAGGCCATCACCGAGTACATCGACGGTCGGCTTCTGCCGCGCCTCCGCCCGCACGCGCTCCCGCTCACCGAGGCGTTCGGGCTGCGTCCCGAGCACATCCGGGCCGAGATCGCGACCGGTGTCGAGCACGAGCGCCAGGAGGAGGCGCGCGCCTACTTCGCCGACCTGCGGTCGCGCGGGCTCGCGCCGATCGACGAGAAGGACCTCGTCGCGGCGAAGGGCGCGCGCCGCTAGGCCGCACCCCGCGCATCAGCCGCTCGGCGACCCCGAGCTCGCGACGCGCCGTCGCCGTGGTGGACGGCGGCGCGTCGCGCATCCCCGTCGGTGACGGGAAGGCGTGACGACTACTTGCTCGCGGCGCGCGTGACGGCGTCGCTGTTCTGCGAACGCGTGCTCGCGGCCTTCTTGTCGGCCTTCGCGACGCGCTTCTCCTTGAGGGTCTTCGTCGCGGCGGTCTTCGTCGAGTTCTTGCGGACGGACTTCTCAGCCATGGTGACTCTCCTTGTCGAGAGTCGAAGTGACCCCGTGCTCGTGAGCGTACGCGCCTTTCCGCGCAGTGGCCCGGGTTAGAGTCCGATCGTGACCTTGACCGATGTCGTCATCCCTCAGTCCGGCGACCCTCGCGACGGTGACCTGCGCGGCCTGCTCGGTGTGCCCGACGGCTCCGGTCCCTTCCCGGCGCTCGTCGTGCTGCACGAGGTGTTCGGCGTCGACGACGCGATGCGCGACCATCTCGAGCGCCTGCGCGGGCTCGGCTACCTCGTCCTGATGCCCGATCTCTTCAGCCGCGGGGGCAGGCGGAAGTGCCTCGTCGCGACGTTCCGCGCGCTGCGCGAGGGGAGCGGTGCGGCGTTCGACGACGTCGCAGCGGCGCGCGCCCTCCTGCTCTCGCGCCCCGAGGCGCGCGGCTCGGTCGGCGTCATCGGCTTCTGCATGGGCGGAGGCTTCGCGCTGCTGCTCGCGGGGTCGGGCGACTACGGTGCAGCATCCGTCAATTACGGGATGCTCCCGCCCGACCTCGACGACGCCCTCGACGGCGCGTGCCCGATCGTCGGCTCCTTCGGCGGGCGCGACCGCACCCTGCGCGGCGCGGCGGCGCGACTGGAGTCGGCTCTCGTCGCACGCGGCATCGAGCACGATGTGGTCGAGTACCCCGGCGCGGGTCACGCGTTCCTCAACGAGCGGCCCGCCGGCCCCCGGCTCATGCGCGTGCTCATGGGCCCCGCGATGGGGCTCGGGCCGCGACCGGTGGAGGCGGCCGACGCGTGGCAGCGCATCGACCGCTTCTTCCAGCGGCAGCTGGCTTGACGCGCCGGCGGCGGCTGAGCTACACGCCCAGCTTCTCGCGCACGGCCGCGTCGCTCGGCTCGACGAGGTGCGAGCCGTCAGGGAAGACGACGACGGGGATGTTCATGCGCCCGCTGATCGACTGCGCGGTCGCGGCGGCCTCGGCGGACTGCTCGACGTCGATCTTGATCCACTCGACGCCGAGGTCGTTGAGTAGGGACTCGGTGCGACGGCAGTCGCGGCACCAGTCGGCGCCGTACATCGTGATCGCGCCGTCGACGGGGGTGATGGAGGAGGTGTCGGTCATGCTTTCAGCAAACCACGCGGGCCCCGGAAGTCTTCCCGACGCGTGCCATCATGGCGCCATGACCGACAGCGCCCTCGGAGACTTCGCCGACCCGGCCGCGACCGCGGCCCACTACGCCGCGAGGCTGGCGTTCGAGACCGACGCCTCCGACGTGGCCGCCGCCCTCGAGTCGGGCGAGCGCTTCCACTTCGTCGACGTGCGCGGGCAGACCGCCTGGAGTCAGGGTCACGCGGTGGGCGCGCGGCACATCCCTCGGCAGGAGCTCGTCGAGCGGATGGGCGAGCTCGAGGCGGGCATCCCGGTCATCGTGTACTGCTGGGGGCCCGGCTGCAACGGCGCGGCCAAGGCGGCGCGCGATCTGGCCGGCCAGGGCGTCGCGGTGAAGGAGATGCTCGGCGGCTTCGAGTACTGGGCCCGCGAGGGCTACCCGGTCGAGGGCGCGAGCGGGCCGATCCACCGCCCGATCGACCCGCTGACCGCGCCCGTCGAGCACGCGATCAGCTGCGACTGCTGAGCGCTGCCCCGGTGGGGTTCAGCCCGCGATGCCGAGCGACTGGATGCCCACCGCGAGCAGCGGAGCGACGACGAGCGCGGGCAGCATGTCGCCGACGGCGATGTGGCGCAGGTTGAGCAGGCGGATTCCGACTCCGAGCAGCAGCACGCCGCCGGTCGCGGTGAGGGCCGCGATCGCCGCGCCCGACATGACCGAGCCGAGCAGGAAGGCGAGCGCCGTCAGCAGCCCCTGCCAGATGCCGACCGGCAGCGCCGATGCCGCGACGCCCCAGCCGAGCGAGGCGGCGAACGCGATCGACGCGAAGCCGTCGAGCGTCGCCTTGAGCGCGAGCTGGTCGATGCCCTGACCCGTGCCGTCCTGGAAGGCGCCGAGGATCGCGAGGGGGCCGATCGCGAACACGAGCGACGCGTCCACGAAGCCGGTGATGAAGCGCTCGCGGGGCGAGAGCACGAGCGGAGCATCCACGATCGCGGGGTCGATCGGTCCGGCGGCGGATGCTGCGCTCGCGCCCTTCCGCGTGAATCGCGACTGCAGCCATCCGCCGAAGCCCTCGAGGCGGCTCTCGATGCCCGCGAGGGATCCGATGATGCTGCCGATGAGCAGGGCGCCGATGACGACGAGGAAGGTGCCGCCCGCGCCGACGGCGTCGACGAACGCGGCATCGGCGAGCGAGACGAGGTTGAGGCCGCCGAGCACGATCGTGATGAGGCCGAGGGCGTCGGTGACGACGCGCGTCGTGCGCTCCTGCAGGCGGTGGCCGATGAGGACGCCGATCGCGGCGCCGATGACGATGGTGGTCACGTTGAGCAGGGTGCCGAGGCCGACGATCACCGACTCAGGCTAATCGGCACCGACCGTGCCGCATGACGGGGTGCCGGGCGGTCAGCCGACTGCGCGCGTCACGAGCGCAGTGATCGCCTTCTCCTCGGCGGGGCCGATCGCCGTGATCGCGAAGACCGTCGGCCACATGCTGCCGTCGTCGAGCTTCGCCGGGTCGTTGAAGCCGAGCTCGCAGTAGCGGCCCTCGAACTTGCCCGCCGACTTGAAGAAGCACACGACCTTGCCGTCGAGGGCGTAGGCGGGCATGCCGTACCAGGTGCGGGGCGCGAGCCGCGGCTCGGCGGCGGTGACGAGCTCGTGCACCTTGGTGGCGAGCGGGCGGTCGTCGTCGTTGAGCTTCGCGATCGCGTCGAGCACGTCCTGCAGCTCGGCGGCGGCCTTCGCGGCGCCCTTCTCGCGCTTCGCCTCGGCGCGCAGCTCGGCCGCGCGCTCCTTCATCGCGGCGCGCTCCTCGGCGCTGAACCCGTCGTTCGCCATCTCGTCCTCCTGCGGTGCGGATGCTCGCCCTCCGTCGGGCGCGCCGCCAGCGTACTCTCGTGCCGCCGACGTGCTCAGGACTCCGACGGCGCGAGCGGAAGCTCCGGTCCGTAGTTCCACGACAGGATCGCCGGATGCTCGCGGTAGTAGCTCAGCACCGACACCGACCCCGCATCCAGGCTGATCTGGGCGCCGAATCGAGGGGCCAGTCGCAGGTAGACCGCGGTCAGGATGCGCAGGAAGTGGCCGTGCGCCACGAGGGCGACGTCTCCCTCCGTCATCGCCGGGAGCACTCGCGTGAGAACGCGCGACGCGCGCGCCGCGACCTCCTCCAC
Organism: Microcella sp.; assembly: GCF_030645145.1. Taxonomy (GTDB): domain Bacteria; phylum Actinomycetota; class Actinomycetes; order Actinomycetales; family Microbacteriaceae; genus Microcella. The sequence continues at coordinate 19,323 of NZ_JAUSMI010000150.1, forward strand.
CGTCTCCCCGGGAGTCTCCCCGCGGATGACTCCGTGGGTGAACGCGCTCCAGTCGTAGCCGAGCTCGGCGCGGATCTCGCGCGTCGTGCGCCCCTCGTACCCTCCGTAGTCCCACTCGACGAGAAGAGGGTCGACCTCAGCCTGCAGCCCGGCGAGCTCGGCGGTGCATCGCGCCCGCTGAAGCGGCGAGGTCAGGACGAGCGAGAAGTCGTAGTCACCGAGCAGCTGGCCGGCACCGCGGGCGAGCTCCTCGCCCCGGGCGGTCAGGGGGATGTCGGTGAGGCCCGTGTGCTTGCCGCTTCTCGACCACTCCGTCTCCCCGTGGCGGAGCAGGACGAGCTTCCCCGACGGGTTGTCCGGCGCGGGCTGGTCGGGCAACTGGTCGGTGAGCACCTTGCAACGGTAGCCGCCGGGTCGCTCGGGCGCGCGAACTGATTCGCACGCGAACGCCCCGAGTGGGCAGCGCAGAACGCGAGTACGTTTCCGGTATGAGGAGGCGGGTGGTGCTCGTGATAGCGGCGGCGCTCGCCCTGAGCGGATGCTCGACGCCGAGTCCGTCGCCGGCCTCCGACTACTGCGTCCCGCGCGTCGCGGTCACTCCTGCCGAGGTGCGGCCGGGCGACACGATCGAGGTCGAGGTCGAGAGCGGATGCGACGCGCCGATGCCGCCCGGCGGATGGGTCGTGACGGCCGCTCCTGTCGGCGAGCTGGACCGCGCCGTGCGAACGACGGTCGAGGAGGACCTCGCCGACGGCCTCGCGGTCTCGATCGAGCTGCCCGACACGTTCCCGCTCGGTGAGGCGTGGGCGGGACTCCTCGAGTGGGACTACGGCGATTGCGCCGACAACGCGAGCTGCGCGAGCCCGTCGGGCTCGTTCCGGGTCGTCCGCGCTCCCTGACTCGTCCTCAAGGCGGCCCGAGACGACGAAACCCCCGCACTCGGCGGGGGTTCTCGGCGGTGATGCCGTGGTGGCTCCGACGGGCGTCGATCCCGTGACCTCACGATTTTCAGTCGTGCGCTCTACCAACTGAGCTACAGAGCCGTGGGGCGTCGCCGCCCACTGCGCCTTTCGGCACTGCGCCTTTCGGCACTGCGCCATTCGGCACCGGAGCTTTCGCCCCTGACGGAACAAGCCCCCTCCGAGGAGAGGGCTCGTCGCCGTGGCGACCCTGACGGGACTTGAACCCGCGACCTCCGCCGTGACAGGGCGGCACGCTAACCAACTGCGCTACAGGGCCATGCGTATTGAATTGTACTGCTGCGGTCTGGTGACCCCAACGGGATTCGAACCCGTGCTGCCGCCGTGAAAGGGCGGTGTCCTAGGCCACTAAACGATGGGGCCGAAGCGGCGCGAGCCGTACAGCAACCGAGGCACGAGCATACCCGCCGTCCGCGCGAAACACCAAACCGGCCGGGATGCCCGGTGCCGGCCGGTTCGGCGACCGTCCGCGCCGCCTCCCACGCGCCTGGGCGAGCCCGGGTTACGGTGCCCGGAACCACGGGAGTGCGCATTTCGCACACTCCCCCGTTCGGGTGCCTCGCGCAGGCGAGCATCCGTTGTTAGTGTTAACGATGGTGCGCGTGTGAATGTTGCGACATAATGCATTCGCGCCGGATGGGGATAGACGCAATGCGCGAGCACGCACGCTGGGGGAGCGGAATGGGCCGGAGCACGACGACGAGCGCGACCGCGCCTCGTCGCGCCCGCTGGACGGCGCTCGTCGCCGGCATCGCCGCGGCCCTCCTGCTCGTCACGACGGGTGTCACGGCGACCGAGCGTCCCGCGTACGCGGTGACCTACCCCTCGTGGGACGACGTCCTCGACGCTCGCAAGAACGTCTCAGGAGCGAAGGCCAAGGCCGATGAGCTCCGCGCCTTGATCCAGCAGCTCGCCGACGCCTCGGCGGCGGCTCAGGCCGAGGCCCAGCGTCTCGGCACGCTCTTCGAGGAGGCTCAGCTCGCCTTCGACGAGGCCTCGTTCCAGGCCGACGAGCTGCAGCGCAAGTCCGACGAGGCCGCCGCGAAGGCCGATGAGTCGCGTCTGCGCGCCGGCCAGTTCGTCGCCGAGCTCTCGCGCGCCGGCGGCGCCGACCTCTCCGCCTCGCTGTTCACCAACCCCGACCAGGCCGAGAGCCTGCTGTCGCGCCTCGGCTACGCGAGCAAGATCTCCGAGCAGGCCGAGGGCATCTACGCCGCCGCCATGCGCGACCAGCAGGCTGCGCAGTCGTTCGCCGACCAGGCCGTCGTCGCCAAGCAGAAGCGCGAAGAGCTCCGCATCGCCGCGGAAGCCGCGTTCCAGGCGGCCCAGGAGGCCGCTGCCGCTGCCGCTGCCGCCGTCGCCGCCGAGGAGGAGAACAAGCGCCGACTCGAGGTGCAGATCCAGGTCCTCGAGGAGGACCTCGTGATCACCGAGGCCCAGTACCAGGAGGGTGAGCGCATCCGCCGCGAGGAGGAGGCCCGCCGGAAGGCTGCCGAGGAGGCGCGACTCCGCGAGGAGCGCCGTCGTGCGGCCGAGGCCGCCGCCGCCGCTGAGGCCGCTGCGCGTGCCGCCCAGAACGCCGGGAACAGCTCCGGCGGTGGCGGCGGAGGAGCCCCCGCCTCGAGCGGCTGGGCCCGCCCCGCCTACGGCTGGATCTCGTCCCACTACGGCTACCGCATCCACCCCATCTACGGCACGTACCGCCTCCACACGGGAACGGACGTCGCCGCGAGCTGCGGCCAGCCGATCGCCGCGGCGGCCGGCGGCACCGTGATCTACGCCGGCTGGAACGGCACCTACGGAAACTTCGTCATGATCAACCACGGCAACGGGCTGACGACGGGGTATGCGCACATCCTCAACGGCGGCATCCGCGTCGGCTCCGGCCAGAGCGTCTCGGCCGGCCAGACGATCGCCGTCGTCGGCAGCACGGGCGCGTCCAACGGCTGCCACCTGCACTTCGAGGTGCGGACGAACGGCACCGCGATCGACCCCGTGCCCTTCATGTCGGCCAGAGGCGTCTATCTTGGCTAGGCGGCGCTGATGAGGCGCCCCGAGCGCCAGGCCATCGGAGCCGCCGCACTCGCGGCGGTTCTGACCCTTGGCCTCGGGGTCACCTCCGCGCACGCGGCGCCGACCGACGCCCCCTCGTGGGACGAGGTGCAGGATGCCCGTGGCGACGTCGCCGCGACGGAAGCGGCGATCGAGCGCATCGGCGACGTCGTCCGGCAGCTGGAGGCCGACTACGCCGTCGCGGCGCGCGCCGCCCAGCAGTCGGCGGAGGACTACGCGATCGCGATCGTCGCGCTCGACGATGCGGCGTCGACGCTCGAGTCGCTCGAGAGCCGCGAGGCCGCCGCGGGTGTCCGGGCCGACGACTCCGCGCAGCGCGCCGGAATCCTCGCCACGCAGCTCCTGCGCGCCGGGCACGGCGACATCACGACGAGCCTCCTCGTGGGCGGCGACGCCGACGACCTGCTCTACCGGCTGGGCTCGATGACGAAGCTCGGCGAGCACTCCGCCTCGCTCATGGCGCTCGCGACGTACGACCAGAACATCGCGGCGTCCCTCGCCGAGCAGGCGGATGCCGCGCGCGCCGTCCTCGAGACCCGCTCCGTCGAGGCCCAGGCGGCCTTCGATCGCGCCGTCGAGCTCGTCGCGGTCGCCGAGCAGCGCGTCGCCGAGCAGGCCACCGCGATGGACGAGCTCTCGCAGCAGCTCTCGGTGCTCACCGGCCGCTCGGCCGAGATCGAGCGCGCGTACCTCGAGGCGATCGCCGCCGAGCCGCCCGTCGACAGTCCGCCCGCACCTGCCGACCCGGGGCCGAGCGCGCCGGGCCCGGCGCCCGTGCCGGCGCCGCCGAGCGCTCCGACCCCGGCTCCCGCCAGCCCGTCGCCGGAGCCGCCTGCGCCGAGCAT
>NZ_JAUSMI010000154.1 GCF_030645145.1 Microcella sp.
GCAGGTGTTCCTCTCCAACGACGCTCGCGCTGCTGCTCTTGCGCCGTGGCTGGAGCACTACAACACTCGACGCATCCACTCCGCCATCGGAGCACCACCGATCAGCCGAGTGTCACCAACGTGACTGCCGAGTACAGCTAGGCCGGCTGCAGGCTCGCGCGCAGCGCCCGCAGGCGGGCGAGGGTCGAGTCGCGGCCGAGGAGCTCCATCGACTCGAACAGCGGCGGGCTCACCCGACGACCCGAGACGGCGACGCGCAGCGGGCCGAACGCGAGGCGCGGCTTGAGGCCGAGACCGTCGATGAGCGCCTCGCGCAGGGCCGCCTCGATGCCCTCGGGCGTGAACTCCTCGAGCCACTCGAGCGCGCCGATGCCGGCGTCGAGCACGGCGACCGCGTCGGGGCCGAGCGAGGCTCGAGCATCCGCCTCGATCTCGAGGTCGTCGTCGGCCGTGAACAGGAAGCCGACCATGCCCGGCACCTCGCCGAGCAGTCCCACGCGCTCCTGCACGAGGGGCGCGGCGGCGGCGAGCAGCTCGCGCTCCTTCGGGCGGGGCACGTCGTTGAAGAGGCCCGCTCCGCTGCAGTAGGGGATGCTCCGCTCGACGAACTCGTCGAGGGGGAGCCGCCGCACGTGGTCGCCGTTGATGGCCTCGGCCTTCTTCTGGTCGAAGCGCGCGGGGTTGGGGTTCACGTCGCGGACGTCGAACGCGGCGATGAGCTCCTCGAGCGTGAAGACGTCGCGGTCGTGGCTGAGGGACCAGCCGAGCAGCGAGAGGTAGTTGAGGAGCCCCTCAGGGATGAACCCGCGATCGCGGTGGTGGAAGAGGTTCGACTCGGGGTCGCGCTTGCTGAGCTTCTTGTTGCCCTCGCCCATGACGAAGGGCAGGTGCCCGAACTGCGGGATCGCCTCGGCCACGCCGATGTCGATGAGCGCGTGGTACAGCGCGATCTGGCGCGGCGTGGACGAGAGCAGGTCCTCCCCGCGGAGGACGTGCGTGACGCCCATGAGCGCGTCATCGACGGGGTTCACGAACGTGTAGAGCGGGGCGCCGTTCGGCCGCACGACGACGAAGTCGACGAAGCTGCCCTGCGGGAACGTGATCTCTCCGCGCACGAGGTCGGTGAAGCTCAGTGCCGTATCGGGCACGCGCAGGCGCAGCGCGGGCTGGCGGCCCTCGGCACGATAGGCCGCCCGCTGCTCGTCGGTGAGCTCGCGCTCGGCGTTGTCGTAGCCCATCTTCGGGTCGCGGCCCGCGGCGATGTTGCGGGCCTCGATCTCCTCGGGCGTGAGGTACGACTCGTACAGGTGGCCGGCATCCGTCAGCCTCTGGATGATGTCGGTGTAGATCTCGCCGCGGTGCGACTGGCGGTAGGGGGCGTGCGGGCCGCCGACCTCGACGCCCTCGTCCCAGTCGATGCCGAGCCAGCGCAGGGCGTCGAGGAGCTGGTGGTAGCTCTCCTCGCTGTCGCGGGCCGTATCGGTGTCCTCGATGCGGAAGATCAGCTTGCCGCCCGTGTGGCGCGCGTAGGCCCAGTTGAAGAGGGCGGTGCGCACGAGGCCGACGTGCGGCGTGCCGGTCGGCGAGGGGCAGAAGCGCACGCGGACATCGCTGTCCGTGGCGGTGGAGAAGGCGGGGGAAGTCATCGCCTGCGATCCTACCGGCGGGCGCGGCGGCTACCGGCGGGGCGCGTGCCCGCCCGCGGCGCGCGGCGTCAGCGCGAGCACGACCACGACGACCGCGACGAGCCCGAGCGCGATGAGCGAGAGGCCCGAGTAGCCGAGGGCGGCGAGCGTCGGCCCGGCGAGCAGCCCGCCGACCGCGCCGCTGCCGCTCATGAGCAGGTCGCTGCGACCCTGGATGACCGTGCGCCGGTCGGGCGCGGTCGACTCGGTGAGCAGGGCGCTGCCGGCGACGGTCGCGGCGCTCCAGCCGAGGCCGAGGAGAATGAGCCCGGCGACGACGGCCGCCTCGCTCTCGGCGCCGAGCGCGGTGAAGAGCAGGCTCGCGACGAGCAGCGCCTGCCCGATGAGGATCGTCCACCAGCGGCCGAGCCGATCGGCGAGGATGCCGAAGACCGGCGACAGCGCGTACATGCCCGCGATGTGCAGGCTGATCGTGAAGCCGACGACCACGAGGCTCGCGCCGTGGTCGGTGAGGTGCACGGGCGTCATCGCCATGACGCTCACCATCGTCGCGTGGCTGAGCGCGAGCGCGATGAGCGCGAGGCGGATGCCCGCGCGGTCGCTGCGCGCCGCCTCCGCCCCCGACTCCCCCGCCGCTGTCGCCGCGGCGGCGGCATCACGAGCGAGTCGCAGTGCGAGCCGCAGGGGGTCGGGCCGCAGCGCGACGAGGTAGAGGGTCGCGGCGAGCACCTGGGCGGCGACGGTGAAGAGGAACGGCCCCGAGAGCGGGGGCAGCCCGATGGCGGCGCCGAGCTGCTCGCCCGGACCGATGAGGTTGGGGCCGCTCACGGCGCCGACGGTCGTCGCCCACACGACGAGCGAGAGGTCGCGCCCGCGCGTCGCGGGGGCGGCGAGGTCGGAGGCGGCGAAGCGCGACTGCAGGTTCACGGCCGTGCCGACGCCGATGAGCATGATCGCGATGAGCAGCAGCGGGAAGCTCGGCAGGCCCGCCGCGACGATCGCGAGCACGGCGCCGGTCGCGGCCGTCAGCGCTCCGGTCGCGAGGGCGGGGGCTCGGCCGACGCGGCCGGCGAGGCGCGCGAGCGGGATCGCCGCGAGCGCGGCACCGAGGGTCGCCATGGTCGCCGCGAGACCGCTGTAGGCGGGCGAGCCGGAGACCTCCGCGGCGAGGATCGCGCCGATGCTCAGCGTCGACCCCATGCCGAGCCCGGCGAGGACCTGCCCGGCCATGAGGGTCGTCCGCACGCGACGCTGCACGGCGGCGACGTCGACGGGGGCGGCCGCTGGCGACGGAACGGGAGCCGGGGCGGGAGCGGTGGAGCTCATGGCTCCATCATGCCCCTGCCGAGCATCCGGCGCGCGGGCCGAACGGCCCGATCAGTAGTCGCGGTCGTCGCGGTTCTTCGCCGGGTTGCTGAGCGTGCCGAGCCCCTCGATCGTGATGTCGATCGTCTGGCCGTCGACGAAGCCGCCGAGCCCATCGGGCGTGCCCGTGAGGATGATGTCGCCGGGCAGGAGGGTCCACACGTCGCTGATGAACTCGATGAGCTCGGGGATCTTGTGCAGCAGGTCGGCGGTGTTGCCCTTGCGGCGCAGCTCGCCGTCGACGAAGGTCTCGATCGCGAGGTTGGTCGGGTCGAGCTCGGTGTCGATGAAGGGCCCGAGCGGGCAGAAGGTGTCGTAGCCCTTCGCGCGGGCCCACTGGCCGTCGGCGAACATGACGTCGCGAGCCGAGACATCGTTGGCGATCGTGACGCCGAACACAACGTCGCGCCAGTTCTCGGCCTTCACGCGCTTGGCGACCGAGCCGATGACGAGCGCGAGCTCGCCCTCGTGCACGATGCGGCCCTCGACCGGCGGGATGACGATGGGGTCGCCGGGGCCCACGACCGCGGTGTTCGGCTTGAGGAAGATCAGCGGGTTGGCGAGCGCGTCGTGCCCCATCTCCTGCGCATGCGCGGCGTAGTTCATGCCCACGCACACGACCTTCGAGCGCGGGATGACCGGCGCGAGGATCTTCGCCTCCGACAGCGGCACTCGCTCGCCCGTCGTGTCGTAGCCGTGGTACATCGGGTCGCCCGTGAGAACGACGAGCTCATCGTCGTCGACGATGCCGTACCGGGGGGATCCATCGGTGCTGAATCGCGCGATCTTCACGGCGAGAGCCTACCTTCTGTGCAGTCCTGCTTCATGCGAATGCATCGAGTGCGCGCGGGCGCGCGGGGCGCCCTCGGCGCTGCGGCGAGCGCGGATGCTCAGGCCGGGGTGACGACGTACGTCGCCGTGACCTCGCCCTGGGCATCCGTCGCGACCGAGAGGTCGACGCGGTACGCGCTCGACGTGAACGCGCCGTATCCGCTGCTCTCATCGCTCGAGACGCCGCTCGCGGCGAAGCCCGCGCCCTCGAGGGCGGTGGCGGCCGCGTCGAACGCGCCCGCGCCGTCGAGGCGGGTGCGGACGACCCAGCCGGTGCCGTTGGGGCCCGCTCCCCCGCCGAGCACCTCGCCCGTGAGCGGGATCTCGGTCGGGAAGCTCGCGGGGGGCTCACCGTCGGTCGACAGCTCGACGCCGCCGAGGACGTCGTCGACGAGACCGCGGACGGACTCGTCGATGCCCGAGGTGATCTGCTCGACGCCCTGGTCGACGAGCCCTTCGACGATGTTGTCGAGCGGTGTGCCCGTCGCGCAGCCGCTCGCCCCGAGGGCGAGCGCTCCGGCGAGAGCGGCGGCGGCGAGACGGCGGGCGGTGCGTCGGGGGGCGCGGCGCATGGTGACTCCTCGGGTCAGGCGTTCTGCTTCTTCAGGCGCGAGGTCGCGCGGGCGCGCAGGGTCTGGTCGAGCTCGACCTTGCGGATCCGCACTTTTTCGGGCGTGACCTCGACGCACTCATCCTCGCGGGCGAACTCGAGGCACTCCTCCAGCGTGAGCTGACGAGGAGGGGTGAGTCGCTCCAGCTCCTCCGCCGTGGAGGAGCGGATGTTGTTGAGCTTCTTCTCCTTGGTGATGTTGACGTCCATGTCGTCCGCGCGCGAGTTCTCGCCGACGACCATGCCCTCGTAGACCTCCTCGGTGGGGTTCACGAAGAACGACATGCGCTCCTGGAGCGTCATCATCGCGTTGCTCGTCACGACGCCCGAGCGGTCGGCCACGATCGAGCCGTTGTTGCGCGACTGGATCGAGCCGGCCCACGGCTCGTAGCCGTGCGAGATCGCGTTGGCGATGCCGGTGCCGCGGGTCGTCGTGAGGAACTCGGTGCGGAAGCCGATCAGACCGCGGCTCGGGACGAGGAACTCCATGCGGACCCAGCCGGTGCCGTGGTTCGACATGCCCTCCATGCGGCCGCGGCGCGCGGCGAGCAGCTGGGTGATCGCACCCAGGTACTCCTCGGGCGCGTCGATGGTGAGCTGCTCGAACGGCTCGTGGAGCTTGCCGTCGATCGTCCGCGTGACGACCTGCGGCTTGCCGACCGTGAGCTCGATGCCCTCGCGGCGCATGTTCTCGTCGCGGATGGCGAGCGCGAGCTCGCCGCGGCCCTGGACCTCCCACGCGTCGGGGCGGCCGATGTCGACGACCCGGATCGAGACGTTTCCGATGAGCTCGCGGTCGAGGCGGTCCTTGACCAGACGAGCCGTGACCTTGGTGCCCTTCTCGCGACCTGCGAGCGGCGACGTGTTGGTGCCGATCGTCATCGAGATGGCGGGCTGGTCGACCGTGATGAGCGGCAGCGCGATCGGGTTGTCGGGGTCGGCCAGCGTCTCGCCGATCGTGATGTCGGGAATGCCGGCGATGGCGACGATGTCGCCGGGGCCCGCGCTCTCGCCGGGGACGCGCTCGAGCTCCTGGGTGACGAGCAGCTCGGTGATCTTGACCTTCTCAGTCGTCCCGTCCTGCTTCATCCAGGCAACCTGGCTGCCCTTCTTGAGGGTGCCTTCGAAGACGCGGACGAGCGCGAGGCGACCGAGGAACGGTGACGCGTCGAGGTTGGTGACGTGCGCCTGCAGCGGCGCACCCTCGGTGTACTCGGGAGCCGGTACGGCATCCATGATCGTCTGGAAGAGCGGGATGAGGTTCTCGCTGTCCGGCATGCCGCCGTCTTCGGGCTGTGTCAGCGATGCGCGACCGGCGCGGGCCGAGGCGTAGACGACGGGGAAGTCGAGGGCCTCCTGGCTGTGGCTCTCGTCGAGGAGGTCCATGAAGAGCTCGTAGGTCTCGTCCACGACCTCGGCGATGCGGGCGTCGCTGCGGTCGGTCTTGTTGACGACCAGGATGACCGGCATGTCGGCGTTGAGCGCCTTGCGCAGCACGAAGCGGGTCTGGGGGAGCGGGCCCTCGGAGGCGTCGACCAGCAGCACGATGCCGTCGACCATCGACAGGCCGCGCTCGACCTCGCCGCCGAAGTCGGCGTGACCGGGGGTGTCGATGATGTTGATCAGGATGTCCTTGCGACGGACCGCGGTGTTCTTCGCGAGGATCG
>NZ_JAUSMI010000158.1 GCF_030645145.1 Microcella sp.
GCGGCGTCAGGGCCGCATTACCGTGAGACACGAGAACCTCCTGGGCTCAGAGCGGTGACTTAGACAGCTCCACTCTGGCCCGGAGGTTCTCGCTCTGTCAGGGACGCCAGATCAAACAACGTCCCTGGGCACTACACCTAGGCGGACGGGACGAGCCCGGCGACGCGCGTCAGGAACGCGTCGACGAGGGCGAAGGTGCGCTCGCGCGCCGCGGCCTGCTCGGCCTCCGTCTGCGCGAGCATGATCGCCGGGTCCTGGCCGTCCTCGGCGACCTTGCGGTCGCCTCCCCAGTCGAGCCAGCCCTTGAGGCCCGCGGCGTCGAGCTCGGGGTGGAACTGCACGGCGAGGGTCCGCTCGACCGTGAACGCCTGCGAGGCGACGGGGTTGCGCGCGATCTCGACGGCGCCGGGCGGAAGAGTCCAGCGGTCGAAGTGGAACTGGAACCACGGGCCGGGCCCGACGAGAGCCGGGTCGTCGCTCCAGATCGCGGTCCACCCGATCTCGCCCTTCGGCGCGGGCGCGACCGAGCCCCCGAGCGCGCGCGCGACGAGCTGGCCGCCGAAGCAGATGCCGAGCACGGGCATCCCGCCCCGCACCGCCTCGCCGAGCCAGTCGAGCTCGGCGCGCAGCCACGTGCCGATGCACGCGTCATCCCATGCGCCCCAGGGGGCGCCGAGCGGGACGACGACGTCGTAGTCGGCGAGGTCGGGGAAGTCGACGGCGATGTCGGGGGAGTGGAAGCTCGCCTCCGGCACGACGAGGAAGGCGTCGACGTCGAAGCCGTGGTGGGCGAATCGCTCGCCGACGGGGCCGAGCGGGCTCACGTGATCGTGCTGCACGAACAGGACTCGCAACGGTGACCTCCTCATCGACGGCGCCGGAGGCCTACTGTATCGTTTGAAGCCGAACGATCCAGAGTCGGATCACGAGTGCCACAAGGGAGTCGCACATGAGTCGGAGCCTCGTCAACCTGCAGAGCGAGCTCACGGAGGCGGGCATCGACGTGCTCCGCGTCGTCTACGCCGACATCATCGGCACGGTCCGCTCGAAGGACCTGCTCGTCAGCCAGCTCGACAAGGTGAGCCACGGCGGCCCGACCTTCTGCCAGGGCGTGTGGGTCACGACGACCCAGGGCGGCGTGCTCGACGGCGGCGACGTCCTGAGCGACGGCCTCGAGGACTTCGTCACCCAGATCGTGCCCGAGAGCTGGCGCGCCCTGCCCTGGGAGCCCGGCGTCGCCTACGTCGTCGCGGGCGCCAACAACCCCGACATGACGCCGAACCAGTTCGCGCCGCGCACCCTGCTCGAGCGCATCGTCGGCGAGTACCGCGCGCTCGGCCTCACGCCCGTCGTCGGCCCCGAGCTCGAGTTCTACATCGCCGACCGCAACGACGACGGCTCGTTCCGCCGCGCGCTCACGCAGCCCGGCCGCGTCTACACGAGCGGCGCGACCGTCGACCCCAAGGGCACCTTCCTGCACCTGCTGCGCATGCTCGACCAGCTGCGCATCGGCGTCTTCGCCGGCAATCACGAGTTCAGCCCCAGCCAGTACGAGATCAACATCTGGCACGGCGAGGCCCTCGACGCGTGCGACCGCATCTTCATGCTCAAGGCCGGCGTGAAGGACCTCATCGCGCGCCTCGGCCAGGCGGCCACGTTCTCCGGCAAGCCCTGGAGCGACGAGGGCGGCAGCGGCTTCCACCTGCACGTCTCGCTCGAGAGCGCGGAGGGCGAGAACCTCATGCACGAGGGCCACGATCTGAGCGTGCTCGCGCAGCGCATGATCGCGGGCATCGTCGCGCACGCGCCCGCCCTCACGGCCCTCTGCAACCCGACCATCAACGCGTTCAAGCGGCTCGGGCCCGACACCCTTGCCCCGTACCGCGCCAACTGGGGCTACGACAACCGCAGCGCGATGCTGCGCATCCCGCCGGAGCGCGGATCCGGCACGCGCCTCGAGGTGCGTCTCGCCGACGGCGCGGCCAACCCCTACCTCATGACCGCGGCGATCCTCGCGGCCGGCCTCGACGGCATCCGCCGCGAGCTCGACGCGCCGCCCGCGGCGGTCGGGTACTCCTACGAGGACGAGACGCAGGAGATCCTGCCCATGACGCTGGGCGATGCGCTGGATGCCCTGCGCGCCGACAGCGCCCTCATCGAGCTGCTCGGAGGCCCGCTCGTCGACGTCTTCGAGGTCATGAAGCGCGACGAGATCGAGCGCTACACCGAGGCCGTGGACGACCCGGAGACGCGCGACGTCACCGAGTGGGAAGTGAAGGAGTACTTCCTCGACCTCTAGGTCGAGGAAGCGACGAGCGCCGCCTGGATCTCTAGATCGTCGGGTTCGAGAAGTCCTTCACGAGCGTCCCGCCGTTGAACGTCACGCCGACCTCGCGGTAGTACGCGCCGATCTTCTCGCGCATCGGGAGGATCGACGCGAGCTCGTCCCACGGAGAGTCGTGCAGCTCGAGCTCGAAGTCGCCGCGCCAGGTGGCGCCGATCTCGGCGTCGGTCGTGCTCATCGTGATGAGCTGTTCGAGGCTGTTGCCGGCGCCGGGCGTGATGGAGGGCATCCACCGCGAATGCAGCATGGGGTGGCCGTTGACGAAGCCGTTGCTCTCGCTCTCGGCCTCGAGCGTGACGACGAGCGAGGCGAGGCGGTGGTCGTACGCGGCGAGCGACGCCCCGATGCGAGCGCCGGGCGCGAGGCGCGGGGCGGCGCGGCCCACGTTCATGACGCGCGTGACGGCCATCGAGCCGAGCTTCTTCGGGTAGCCCTGGAACCAGCCGCGGGCGATCGCGAAGTCCTTCGTGACCCAGATCGCGACGCAGCGCGTGTAGGTGACGCCCTCGTGCTTCACGCGGACGACGGCGAAGGTCTCGAGGTACTGCGATCGCTGCGGGTCGAGCAGCTCGGCGCCCGAGGCGGAGCACGACTGCCAGTCGGCCCAGATGAGGGCGACGGCGCCCGGATCCTCGTCGGCGAGCTCGAGGCCCTCGGGCAGGAGGGCGGCGACCTTCTCGGGGTCGGTGCGGTACTCGGCGGTGAGCAGGGTGCCCGAGTAGTACCAGGGCATGTCGGGCACGATCGCGCTCGCGCCGGAGGGGGTCTTCGGGGCCATGAAGCCGGTCAGGTCTGCCATGCGCTTCAGCGTACCCATTCGTTCGCAAACAAACGATAGCCAGAATCGCCGTCCGCTCCTGCTTGACGACCGCGCGGTCGAGGGCCATTCTGTGAACCAGTCGTTTAGGCCCAAACGATCACCCTGCTCAATGAGGAGTATCGGACATGACCCATTCCACCCCCACGGTCACGACGGAGCGTTCCGGCCTCCGATCCGGCCGCCTCGGCGTCATCGGCATCGTCTTCTTCGTCGTCGCCGCCTCGGCCCCGCTCATCGGCGTCACGGGCGCTGTACCCGTCGCGATGCTCCTCGGCAACGGCGCGGCCGTGCCGGGCGCCTACCTCGCGGTCGGCCTCACCCTCCTGCTGTTCTCGGTCGGCTACGCGACCATGAGCCGCCACATGACGAACTCGGGCGCGTTCTTCGCCTACGTCGGCAAGGGGCTCGGCGTCAACGCGGGCGTCGCCGCCGCGTTCGCCGCGCTCGTCGCCTACGTCACCATCCAGCTCGCGATCTACGGCTTCTTCGGCGTCGTCGTCTCGGGCTTCGCCGGCGGACTCGGCGTCGACCTGCCGTGGTACGTCTGGTCGCTCCTGGTCTGGGTCATCGTCACCGGGCTCTCGCTCCTGAGCGTCGACGTCGGAGCCAAGGTGCTCGGCGTCATGCTCGCGCTCGAGCTGCTCGTCCTCGTCGTCGCGGCCGTCGCGATCCTCGCCAACGGCGGCCCCGAGGGCTGGAACATCGGCGCCTCGTTCGACCCGACGCTCGTCTTCGCGGGCGGCTTCGCCGGCACCGCGGGCATCGCCCTCGCCTTCGCGTTCGCGAGCTTCATCGGCTTCGAGGCGACCGCGATCTACGGCGAGGAGGCGAAGGACCCGAAGCGCACCGTGCCGATCGCGACCTACGTCTCGATCGCGGTCATCAGCATCCTCTTCGCCCTCGTCTCGTTCGCGATGGTGACGGGCATGGGCTCGTCGCAGGTCGCCGACAAGGTCATCGAGCTCTCGGGCGGCCTCGCCGACCCCGCGGGCGTGCTCTTCGGCCTCACCGAGGAGTACGTCGGCTCGTGGCTCACGGTCGCGATGGGCATCCTCGTCATCACGAGCCTCTTCGCCGGTCTCCTGGCCTTCCAGAACGCCGCGTCGCGCTACTTCTTCGCTCTCGGACGCGGCGGCGTGCTGCCGGCGGGCGTCGCGCGCACCAACGCGGCCGGCGCCCCGATCATCGGCGTGGCCATCACCTCGGCGCTCGCCGCGCTCGTGATGATCATCTTCGCGATCGCGGGCCTCGACCCGTTCCTCAACCTGTTCTCGTGGATGAGCTCGATCACGGTCATCGCGATCGTGCTCGTCGAGATCCTCGTGAGCATCGCCGTCATCCGCTACTTCATGACGCACGAGGGCGGCACGGTCTGGTCCACGAAGATCGCCCCGGCGCTGTCGATCCTCGCGCTCGCGGCGGGCCTCTACCTGCTCATGTCGCGCTTCAACCTCCTCGCCGGCACCGTCCCCGACGGGGTCGACCCCTCGCTGCCCGAGAGCGCGTGGGCGCTCAACGGCCTCGGCTGGTTCCTCGTGCTCCTGCCGTTCCTCGCGCTCGCCGTCGGCTACGTCGTCGCGCTCGTCAACAAGAAGGAGAACGAGCAGCTCGTGCGCGACTTCGCCTCGTAGCTCGGTGTTCTAGGCTCGGATGCTCCGCCCGGCCGGGCGGCGCGCGCTGACGTGAGCGCCGCCCGGCCCCCGATCCCTCCTGGAGGTTCCCCGCATGACCGACGACTTCGACCTCGATGTCACGCCCGAGCACGACGTCGACGACTCGGCGGTGGACGCCCTCGGCTACGACGAGCTCGTGGGGCGCATCTCGCAGCTGCCGCCCGAGCTGCGGGCGCCGCTCGGCGGGATCCTGCTCGAGAAGCGCTCGTACTCCGACGTCTCGCAGGAGCTCGGCATCCGCCAGCCCGAGCTCGTCCGCGCCGTGCAGCGCGGTCGCGCGATCATCGCGCGCCGCATCGCGGCCGGCGAGTAGCCCGCCCGCTCTCGTCCCCTCCCGCTAGTCGCGGGGGGTCGGCGGCGTCGGCGGGGTCGCCGCGCTGCCGCTCGAGCCGGGGCTCGCGGGCGAGCCGCCCGACCCCACGGAGGCTGCCGAGCCGGCCCAGACGGGGCTGACGGGCGAGGCGCTGACCGGCGAGGCGCTCGCGAGCGCCGCACTCGCGGGCATGAGCCGCACCGAGTCCGGCGCGCCGAGCTCGGCGAGGTCGTGCGCGTCGGTGAGCGAGGCGGGGCGGTCCTGCTCCATCGTGAGCGGGTTCGTCATGTCGCGGTGCACGCGGTCGAGGAGGGCGTGCAGCATCTCGACGGCGTCATCTGTGATCTCGGTGCTCTGACTCGTCGTCCCGTGCAGCAGCCAGCGCGCGACCTCGAGCTCCGCGGCGAAGACCGCGCGTCGGGCGAGCTCGCGGTCGTGGATGCCGCGCGCCTCGTGGTACGCCTCGAACGCCGATTCCGGAACGGCGGCGTCAGCCGAGCCGAGCAGCCAGAAGAGGTCGCGCGCGGGGTCGGCGATCTGCAGGCGCGACCAGCCGAGCACCCCCGTGACGGTCTCGCCGATCGAGAGGAACGAGCCGGCCGAGAGGCCGCCGTTGATGACCGTCGGGGTGAACTGCCAGAGCGACTGGTCCTCGCTCGCGAGCTCCCAGCGCCGCAGGAGGCCCGCGGGCACGAGCCCGGTCTCGCTCGCGCGGTCGAGCGTCGCGAGCGACTCGCGCATGACGTCGATCGCGCGCAGGTGCGGCAGCCCGGCGTCCGACACGACGCTCGTCGGCAGCGCGTGCACGGCGGCGATCGCGCGCCCGATCGACGAGGCGAGGCCGGGCGTGATGGCCTCGAGGGCGACGGGGTCGCCGTCGACGAACTCGTGCACGATCGCGCGCGTGCCGCCGACGGGCGTCTGCCCGACGAGCCGCGGCACGGCGAAGGGCAGGCGCGAGCGCACGCCGTCGCTCAGGGCGCGCAGGGCGACGAGGTCGGCCGACTGCTCGGCCTCGCCCGGCTCGGTGCGCGGAACGCGGATGACCAGGTGGCGCCCGTCGCGGCTCGTGAGCACGGCGGCGTCGACGTCGCGGCCGCGCGACGAGCTCAGGCGCGAGGCGTGCGTGACGTCCAGTCCCGGAACGGCCGCCGTGGCGAGCGCGGCTAGAGTGAGAGGGGATCTGGCCATGCCCCCAGGGTAGGCGGCGGGCACCCCCCGGCCGCCCTGCGCCACGCAGTTCCCACCCGGCAGTTGGAGGCATCCATGCAGTTCTCGCTCACCGCGACGCTGCCGCTCTCGCGCTATCGCATCGATCGCGACGACACGGCGCGCACGCGCCCGCGGCTCTTCGACGAGCTGTGGAGCGAGCCGACGACGCGCATCCTGCCGGTGTGGCGCGGCGAGGTCCTCCTCGCGGCGGGCGAGGCCGTCGCGCTGGCTCTCCTCCCGGTCCAGGCGGCGCCGACGGATGCCCTGCGCATCTACCTCGGGCGCACGACCGACGACGCGCACGACCTCCCGGCCGGCTCCGCCATCGTCGCCGTCGTGCTCGACGACGACCGCGCCTCCGGGTTCGCCACCGACATCGCCCGCTGGGGCAACCCGCGCTCGCTCGGTCACGCGCTGGGCGACCGCGACGCGGGTCTCGCGGTCGAGGCGCTCGGCATCGCCAATTGGCACGCCGCGCACGCCTTCTCGCCGCTCACCGGCAATGCCACGCAGCCGGGCCGCGCGGGCTGGGTGCGGGTCGACGTCGAGACGGGCCGCGAGCTCTTCCCGCGCACCGACGCCGCGATCATCGTCGCCGTGACCGACGCCGACGACCGGATCGTGCTCGGCTCGAACGCGCAGTGGGAGGCCAACCGGTTCTCGCTCCTCGCGGGCTTCGTCGAGCCCGGCGAGTCGCTCGAGGCCGCGGTGATGCGCGAGGTGCGGGAGGAGTCGGGGCTGCGCGTCGTCGACCCCGTCTACGTCGGCTCGCAGCCCTGGCCCTTCCCCGCCTCGCTCATGCTCGGGTTCCGGGCCCGCCTCGACCCGGCCCTCGAGCACGAGCTGCGCCCCGACGGCACCGAGATCCTCGACCTGCGCTGGTTCAGCCGCGACGAGCTCGCCGCCGCGCTCGACGACATCGCCCTGCCCGGCCGCACCTCGATCGCCCGCGCGATCATCGAGGACTGGTTCGGGGGCCCGATCGACGCATGAGCGGCACCGACCCCGATCGCCTGCTCGCCCAGCTCGACGACCAGCAGCGCGTCGTCGCCGAGAGCCTGCTCGGCCCCGTGTGCGTGCTCGCGGGCGCCGGGACGGGCAAGACCCGCGCGATCACGCACCGCATCGCGTACGGCGTCGCGACCGGCGCGTACGACCCCTCCCGCGTCATGGCGCTCACGTTCACGACCCGCGCGGCGGGGGAGCTCGTCGGCCGGCTGCGGGCGCTCGGCGCCGACGGCGTCTCCGCTCGCACCTTCCACTCGGCGGCGCTGCGGCAGCTGCACTACTTCTGGCCGACCGTCGTCGGCGGCTCGCCGCCGCGCGTGATCGACGGCAAGGGGCCTCTCATCGGCCAGGCGGCGTCCTCCCTCAAGCTCGGCCTCGACACCGCCGCGCTCCGCGACGCCGCAGCCGAGATCGAGTGGCGCAAGGTCTCGCGCCTCTCGCTCGACGAGTACGGCCGCGCCGCCGAGAGCCGCGCCATGCCCGCGCGGCTCCCCGTGTCGGCGATGGTCGACCTCCACCGGCAGTACGAGGCGATCAAGGACGAGCGCCGGCAGATCGACTTCGAGGACGTCCTGCTCGCGACGGCCGGGATGCTCGAGGTCGAGCCGCGCGTCGCCGAGCAGGTGCGCGAGCAGTACCGCTTCTTCGTCGTCGACGAGTACCAGGACGTCTCGCCCCTCCAGCACGACCTGCTCTCGCTGTGGCTCGGCGGCCGGCGCGAGCTGTGCGTCGTCGGCGACGCATCGCAGACGATCTACTCGTTCGCGGGCGCCTCGAGCGACTACCTCGTGCGCTTCGGCAGCGAGTTCCCCGATGCGACGGTCGTCCGGCTCGAGGACAACTACCGCTCGACCGACCCCATCGTGACGCTCGCGAACCGGCTCATGCGCGGGCGCCCCGGTGCACTCACTCTGCGCGCCGCCGCCCGCGACGGCGGCGGCCCGGCCCCCGCGCCGACCGTGTCGGCGCACCCCGACGACGCGTCGGAGGCCGCCGCGGTCGCCGAGTCGATCGCGCGACGCATCGCCGACGGCGCGAGCCCCGAGTCGATCGCCGTGCTCTTCCGCATCAACACGCAGTCGATCGCGCTCGAGGCCGCGCTGCGCCGCGCGGGCATACCCGTCCAGACGCGCGCGAACAGCCGCTACTTCGATCAGCCCGAGGTGCGGCAGGCGATCATGCTCCTGCGCGGGGCGGCGATCTCGATCGGGGACGAGCCGCTCTTCAAGAGCGTGAGCGACGTGCTGCGCGGTCTCGGCTGGCGGCAGGATCCGCCCGAGGGCGGCGGTGCCGAGCGCTCGCGGTGGGAGAGCCTCACGGCGCTCCTGGGGCTCGCGGAGGAGTCGCCCGCCGGCACGACGCTCGCCGACTTCGTGCGCGAGCTCTCGCGCCGCGCCGAGCAGCAGCACGCGCCCGCGCGCTCGGCCGTGACCCTCTCGACCCTCCACGCCGCGAAGGGCCTGGAGTGGGACGCGGTCTACATCGTCGGCCTGAGCGAGGGCACCGTGCCGATCACCTTCGCGACGAGCCTCGAGGCCGTCGACGAGGAGCGCCGCCTGTTCTACGTCGGCATCACGCGCGCCCGGCGGGCGCTCGAGCTCTCGTGGGCGCAGCGCCCGAGCGCGAGCCGGGCCGAGCGCTCGCCGAGCCGCTTCCTCGACGAGGTCCG
>NZ_JAUSMI010000170.1 GCF_030645145.1 Microcella sp.
ACGGCGCGCGCGTGACCCTCCGCGGCGCGGACGGCGCGACGGTCATGCGCCTCGACGCGATCGGCGACGCCGCGGTCGCCGCGGCCGTCGAGGCGGCCCGCGCCGCGCTCGAGGCGGGAGCGACACTGGAGGAGGCCGCGAGGGCGGGGGAGCGCGTCGGGGAGATCCCCGGGCGCTGCCGCCGCATCCGCACCGCCGACGGCATCACGATCATCGACGACACGGCGGCGACGACCGCGACGGAGGTCCGGCGCTCCCTCAAGGTGCTCGCCGACGCCACCCGCGGCGTCGCCCGCTCGTTCGCCGTCGTGGGCGAGCTCGTGAGCGAGCAGGCGGAGTGGTTCGACGACCACGACCAGCTCGGTCGGCTCGTCGTGCGCCTCGACATCGGACAGCTCATCGTCGTCGGCCACGGCGCCCGCCACACGAGCACCGCGGCGGGCCTCGAGGGCTCGTGGGACGGGGAGTCGCTCCTCGTCGACGACGTCCACGCGGCCTACGATGAACTCCGAGCCCGGCTCGCGCCGGGCGACGCGGTGCTCATCACCGCCGCCGGAGTCAGCCCCCTCGCCACCCTGATCGCCCGCCTGACGGAGGAGACCGCATGAGAGCCCTGCTCCTGTCGGGCGCCTTCTCGCTCGCGTTCACCCTCGTGCTGACGCCGCTCTTCATCCGCCTGTTCCGGCGCCTCGAGTGGGGCCAGTTCATCCGCGACGACGGCCCGCAGACGCACCACACCAAGCGCGGCACGCCCACGATGGGCGGCATCATCGTCATCCTCGGCTCGGTGCTCGGCTACTTCTTCGGCCATCTCGTCGATCAGACCGCGCCGACGCAGAGCGCGATGCTCGTGCTCCTGCTCATGGTGGGCCTCGGGCTCGTCGGCTTCATCGACGACTTCATGAAGGTGCGCAATCAGCGCAGCCTCGGCCTCACCGGCTGGGCGAAGGTCGCCGGCCAGGTCATCGTCGCCTCGGGCTTCGCGATCCTCGCGATCTCCTACCCCGATGAGGACGGCGAGACGGCCGCCTCGACCATGATCTCCGGCGTGCGCGACATCGAGGCGCTCGACTTCGCGAAGCTCGGCGCGATCGGCATCGTGCTCTTCGTCGTCTGGATCAACGTCATCGTCGTGAGCACGTCGAACGCCGTCAACGTCGCGGACGGCCTCGATGGCCTCGCGACGGGCTCCGCCATCCTCGCCATCGCGTCGTACATCGTCATCGCCTTCTGGCAGTTCAACCAGAACTGCTACAACGCCAACATCGACCCCGCGCTCCAGTACAAGTGCTACGAGGTGCGCGCCGACTCGCTCGACGTCGCGATCGTCTCCGCGGCCATCGCCGCGGCCCTCATCGGGTTCCTGTGGTGGAACACCTCGCCCGCCCAGGTGTTCATGGGCGACACGGGCTCGCTCGGCATCGGCGGCGCGATCGCCGGTCTCGCGATCGTCACGCGGACCGAGCTCCTGCTCGTCCTCATCGGCGGCCTGTTCCTCATCGTCACGGGCTCGGTCATCGTGCAGCGGGTCTACTTCAAGCTCACGCGCGGCAAGCGCATCTTCCTCATGAGCCCGCTGCACCACCACTTCGAGCTCAAGGGCTGGGCCGAGGTCACGGTCGTCGTGCGGTTCTGGCTCATCGCGGGCCTCTTCGTCGCCGTCGGGGTGGGCCTCTTCTACCTCGAATGGGTGAGCCAGTAATCGTGAACCGCCTCGACGAGCTCACCAGCTGGAACGCCGACTGGTCCGGGCTCCGCGTCCTCGTGCTGGGCCTCGGGGTCACGGGCTTCGCCGCCGCCGACACCCTCGCCGAGCTCGGAGCGGAGGTCACGGTCGCCGCACGCCACCCCGACGGCGAGCGCGCGCGCATCCTGCCCGTCATCGGCGTCGACCTGATCGAGATCGAGGGCTCCGATGCGGATGCCCTGCCGCAGCTCGCCGCCCTCGAGCCCGAGCTGCTCATCGTCTCGCCGGGCTTCCGACCCGACCACGCGATCGTCCGCTGGGCGGAGGCGTACGGAGTCCCGATGTGGGGCGACATCGAGCTCGCCTGGCGCGTGCGCGACAAGGTCGCGCCCGCCGCGCAGTGGGTGCTCATCACGGGGACGAACGGCAAGACCACGACGACGCAGCTGACGGCGACGATCCTGCAGGAGGCGGGCATCCGCGCCGCGCCGTGCGGCAACATCGGGGTCCCCGTGCTCGACGCCGTGCGCGACCCCGCCGGGTTCGACGTGCTCGTCGTCGAGCTCTCGAGCTTCCAGCTCCACCAGCTGCCGACCGAGGGGCCGGGAGCCCTCGGCCCGATCGCCTCCGCGTGCCTCAACCTCGCCGAGGACCACTACGACTGGCACGGCTCGGCCGAGGCCTACCGCGACGCGAAGGCGAAGGTCTACGCGAACACGCTCCTCGCGTGCGTCTACAACCGCGCCGACGAGGCCACCGTGCGGATGGTCGAGGAGGCCGACGTCGTCGACGGTGCGCGCGCGATCGGGTTCGGCACCGACACCCCCGGCCCGAGCGACGTCGGCGTCGTCGACGACATCCTCGTCGACCGGGCCTTCCTCGACGATCGCCACCGCTCGGCGCTCGAGCTCGGCACGCTCGCCGACGTGAGGCTCGCGGGCCTCGCGACCCCGCACGGGCTCGCGAACGCCCTCGCCGCCGCGGCGCTCGCGCGCGCCGCCGGCGCCCCGCCGCTCG
>NZ_JAUSMI010000171.1 GCF_030645145.1 Microcella sp.
GAGCTCTACGAGGCCGCGCTCGCGGCCCGCCGCGGGTAGACGGCCGCGGGACTCTCGCGCCGCGCGCCCGGGCCCCGCCGCCCACGCGCTGCCCCCACCCCGCACCCCGATGACAATGCGCCGGTTTGATGACGATGCGCCATATCAATCTCGCGCATTCTCATCAAACCGGCGCATCGTCAGGCGCAGGGGTCGTCCGGGACGCCTCCAGCGCGTCTCGCGGCCGCCCGACTACCCGCAGTCGTCGAGCAGCGAGAGGCGCACGGGCGCAATCGTCTCGCGCTCGGCCGTCGTGATGACGACCCCGTTCACGAATCCCTCGGCGGCGCCGGTGCGCTCGACCTCGATGCCGACGAACGCGGCCGCGCCCGGCTCGATGCTCGCGTCGGCGAGGTCGACGCCGTCGAACGCGTCGCGACCGCTGCTTCCCGACGGCGCAGCGTCGAACAGCACGGGCGTCGCCCGCGCCTCGGGGTCGATCGCGATGAACCGGTCGACGACGGCGACGCCCTCCGACTCGGCGAGCTCGATCCCGGTGATCGCGAGCGGCTCGCCGGCCGAGTTGGTGACTCCGAGGGCGAGGGTGCCGCGATCGCCGACCAGGCACCCGCTCAGCTCGGCGTTCTGATCCGGGGGCGGGCCCGAGCATCCGCCCAGCACCGCGACGGCCGCGACGGCCGCGCCGACGGCGATCGCGCGGGATGCCCGAGGCCGAGCCGGGCGGGTCGGGTCGCGTCTCACGCGGAAAACGCTACGCGACCCCGCCCGTAGACTTGGTCGCTATGGCCGCAGGCGACTCCTTCTCCGTCACGACCCCGATCTTCTACGTGAACGACGCGCCCCACATCGGGCACGCGTACACCGAGGTCGCGGCCGATGTTCTCGCACGCTGGCACCGGCAGAGCGGCGTGCCGACGTGGTCGCTCACGGGCACCGACGAGCACGGTCAGAAGATCCTGCGCACGGCGGTCGCGAACGGCGTCACCCCGAAGGAGTGGGCCGACAAGCTCGTCGCCGATGCGTGGATCCCGCTGCTGAAGACGATCGACATCGCCAACGACGACTTCATCCGCACCACCGAGGAGCGCCACGAGTCGGTCGTGCAGCAGTTCCTCCAGAAGCTGTACGACGACGGCCTCATCTACGACGGCGAGTACGAGGGCTACTACTGCGTCGGCTGCGAGGAGTACAAGCAGCAGTCCGACCTCGTCGACGGCACCGGCGAATTCGCGGGCCAGTACGTGTGCCCCATCCACGGCCGCCCGGTCGAGGTGCTGAAGGAGAAGAACTACTTCTTCCGCATGAGCCAGTTCCAGCAGCGTCTGCTCGACCTGTACGAGTCGCAGCCCGACTTCATCCAGCCCGACAGCCTGCGCAACGAGATCGTGTCGTTCGTACGCCGGGGCCTCGACGACCTGTCGATCTCGCGCCAGAGCTTCGACTGGGGCGTGCGCGTGCCGTGGGACGACAAGCATGTCGTCTACGTGTGGTTCGACGCTCTCATCAACTACATCTCTGCCCTCGGCTGGCGCCCCGACGCCCCGGCCGAGCTCTTCGACCGCTTCTGGCCGTCGAACCACATCGTCGGCAAGGACATCGCGCGATTCCACGCCGTCATCTGGCCCGCGATGCTCATGGCCGCCGATCTGCCGGTTCCGCGCCGCGTCTTCGGCCACGGCTGGCTACTCGTCGGCGGCGAGAAGATGTCGAAGTCGAAGCTCACGGGCATCGCGCCGTCGCAGATCACCGACGTGTTCGGCTCCGACGCGTTCCGCTACTACTTCATGCGCGCGATCGCATTCGGCCAGGACGGCTCGTTCTCGTGGGAGGACCTTGCCGCCCGCTACCAGGCCGAGCTCGCGAACGGCTTCGGCAACCTCGCCTCGCGCGTGGTCGCGATGGTCGGCCGGTACTGCGACGGGGTCGTTCCCGAGGCGGGCGCCGCGAGCGAGGCCGAGGCGGGCATCCAGCGCACGGTCGCGGATGCCGTGGGCACCGCATCCGCCGCCATCGACCGGTTCGCGATCAGCGATTCGATCGCGGCCGTGTGGTCGATCGTCGACGAGCTCAACGGCTACCTGACGGTGCAGGAGCCCTGGAAGGTCGCGAAGGACGACTCGCAGACCGAGCGGCTCCACACGATCCTGTACACGGCGGCCGAGGGGCTGCGCGCTCTCGCCGTGCTGCTGAGCCCGGTCCTGCCGCAGGCCACGCAGAAGCTGTGGGCGGCGCTCGGCGCTGAGCCTCACCTGGGAGCGCTCGCAGACCAGCGCATCCCGGATGCGGGAGAGTGGGGGCAGCTGCCGGCCGGCGCCCGCACCCAGGCGCTCGAGGCTCTGTTCCCGCGCATCGACCACGAGGCCACCGCCTAGAAGGGGCGCGACATGACCGACGAGATGACACCGCACGTGCGCTCCCGCGCCGCGATGGAGGACTCGTCGCGCGACCTCAGCTACCCGCCGAGCCCCGAGGCGCTCGTCGTGCCCGTGTACGACAACCACACGCACCTCGAGATCGCCGACGGCGAGAACCCGATGCACTACCGCGAGCACCTCGACCGCGGCTCGGCCGTCGGGGTCCGCGGCGTCGTGCAGGTCGGCACCGATGTCGCCACCTCGCGCTGGTCGGCGGCGATCGCGGCGCGCGAGCCCCGCGTGCTCGCCGCCGTCGCCATCCACCCGAACGAGGCCGCGACGCTCGAGGCGGCCGGTGAGCTGGATGCCGCTCTCGCCGTCATCGACGAGCTCGCCGCGCAGCCCCGCGTGGTCGCGATCGGCGAGACGGGCCTCGACTTCTACCGCACCGAGTCGGGCAGCGGACGCGACGCGCAGCTGCGCTCCTTCGAGGAGCACATCCGCATCGCGAAGAAGCACGGTCTCGCCCTGCAGATCCACGACCGCGACGCGCACGACGACGTCGTGGCGACGCTGCGCCGCGTCGGCGCGCCCGAGCGCACGGTGTTCCACTGCTTCAGCGGCGACGTCGAGCTCGCGTCGATCCTCGCCGACAACGGCTGGTACGCCTCGTTCGCCGGCACGGCGACCTTCAAGAGCGCGCGCAACCTGCGCGATGCGCTCGACATCCTGCCGCGTGCGCTGCTGCTCGTCGAGACGGATGCGCCGTTCCTGACGCCGCACCCGTTCCGCGGCCGCCCGAACTCGCCGTACCTGCTGCCGTGGACGCTCCGCGCGATGGCCGACCACCTCGGCACCGACGTCTCGATGCTCGCGGCGCAGATCAGCTCGAACACCGAGACCGTGTACGGCACGTGGGATGCCGAGCCGGTCACCGCGCCGGGCGACCCGTGGGCCGACCGCCCTGATGCCGACAACCCCGAGCGCGACGCGCTGCCGGGCCGCGCCGACGACCTGACGACCGAGCAGGGCGGGGCCTGAGTGGCGGGCCTCTTGGGCCCTGCTGAGGTGCGCGACCTCGCCGCGCTGCTCGATGTCACGCCCACGAAGAAGCTCGGCCAGAACTTCGTCCACGACGCAAACACCGTCCGCCGCATCGTGTCGACGGCAGCGCTGCCGCCGGGCTCGACGGTGCTCGAGGTGGGGCCGGGGCTCGGCAGCCTGACGCTCGGCCTGCTGGAGGCCGGGCATCCGGTCGTCGCGGTCGAGCTGGATGCCCGGCTCGCCGCCCAGCTGCCGCTCACGGTCGCCGAGCTGCAGCCGACGGCGCGCCTCGAGGTCGTGCACGCCGACGCGCTGCGCGTCACCTCGCTGCCGGAGTCGTTCGGGGAGCCGACGTCGCTCGTCGCGAACCTGCCGTACAACATCTCGGTGCCGGTGCTGCTGCACCTGCTCGCGCGGTTCCCGTCGATCACGCGGACGCTCGTCATGGTGCAGGCCGAGGTCGGGCAGCGCCTCGCTGCGGGGCCGGGCTCGAAGATCTACGGCAGCCCGAGCGTGAAGGCCGCGTGGTACGGGGCCTGGGGGCTCGAGGGCGTCGTGAGCCGGCAGGTGTTCTGGCCGGTGCCGAACGTCGACAGCGTGCTCGTCGGGATGAAGGCGCGCACGTCGCCTCCCGGGTCGGAGGCGGAGCGTCTGCGCATGTTCGCCCTCGTCGACGCGGCGTTCGGGCAGCGGCGCAAGATGCTGCGGCAGGCGCTCGCGGAGCTCTTCGGCTCATCGGCCGCGGCGACGGCGGCGCTCGAGGCGGCGGGGCTCGACCCGACCGCGCGAGGTGAGCAGCTCGTCATGCAGGACTTCCTCGCGCTCGCGCGCGTGCAGGGCTGAGCGGGCAGCCTCCCGCGCCTGGCCCGCCGGCCCCGCGCCAGCGCGCCCCGATCGGGCCGTTCACGGTGTGGAGGAGTGACGTAATCCGATTTCGACACTCCTCCACATCGTGAGTGCGTCGCCGAGGAAAGTCGGCTCGCCGCGCCCGTCCTACCGTTGTTGAGGAGTGTCGAAAAGTGATTACGTCACTCCTCGACAACGGTAGGCCTCGAAACCGGGGACTCGCGCCCCGCAGGCAGCGCCCCGCATGGAGTCAGAGAGCGGACGTCCGCTCGAGCAGCACCATGACCTCCGAGTGGGTCGACTGCGGGAACATGTCGAACAGCCGCGCCTCGACGACCCGGTACGACCGCATCGATTCGAGGTCGCGCGCGAGCGACGCGGCGTTGCAGCTCGAGTAGACGATCGTCGGCACGCCCGACTCCTCGAGCCAGCCCGCGAGCGGTGCTCCGAGCCCGCGGCGCGGCGGGTTCACGACGACGAGGTCGGGCGGGGCACCCGCGGACGCGACCGCGCTCGTCGCGTCGCCGACCTCGAAGCGCACCCCGGGCATCCGCCCATCGGGCCCGGCCGGGAGCGCGGCGGCGGCGATGCGCGCGCTCGCCACGGCGTCGGCGGAGAGCTCGACGCCGAGCACCTGACGCTCCGGCGCCGCGGCGTGCAGCGCGAACCCGCCGACGCCGCAGTAGAGATCCCAGACCGACGTCGGCTCGGCGGCGTCGATCCACGCGCGGCCCTGCCGGTACAGCGCCGAGGCGATCGCCGTGTTCGTCTGCACGAAGCTCTGCGGCCGCACCTGCAGCGTCGCGTCGCCCACGCGCATCGGCAGGGTCGAGCGCGGGGTGAGGACGACCTCCTCGTCTCCCTCGACGACAGCCTTGTGCTCGGGGTGCAGATTGACCGAGACGACGGCGAGCTGCGGCAGAGCATCCGTCAGCCACGGAACGATCGCCTGCACGGCCGAGACCGACGCGCGCGACCGCACCACGAACCGCACCATGAGCTCGCCGTCGGCCGACTCGGTCGCGATGAGGTACTTGAGCTCGCCCGCCCGCGACGGAACGTCGTACGGCTCGAGCCCCGACCGCGTGATCGCCTCGGCGAGCTGGTCGAACACGGCGCGGATGCCCGGCGCGATGATCCCGCAGGCGCGCAGATCGACGCCCCGCCCGCGGCCGTCGAGAATGCCCAGGGTCGGCGCGGCGCTCGAGCCCCCGACCACCATCTTCGCCTTCGCGCGGAAGCCGGACTCCTCGCTCGCGACCGCGGGCAGCCAGCGGGCCTCAGGATGCGCGGCGAGGAGCGTGCGCGCCGTCGCCTCCTTCACGGCCAGCTGCTCGGCGTACGGCGTGCCCATGAGCGTGCACGAGCGGCACAGTCCGGCGTCGAAGTAGGAGCACTGCATGGCAGGCCCAGGGTAGCCGCCACGCGGTCGACGGGGCGCGGGGATGAGCACGCCGACCGCCCGGTCGACCTCCCCTAGGGTGTTGTCATGGTCGGAAACGGAGCCTCGCGCGCAGTGCATGTGCGGGCGCCCGGCAAGATCAACGTCTTCATGAAGGTCGGCGCCCTCATGGACGACGGCTACCACGACGTCGCGACCGCCTACCAGGCCATCTCTCTCTACGAGGAGGTCTACGCCCGCCCCGCGGACGACTTCTCGGTGAGCTTCTCCGGCTCGATCGACACGAGCGCGCTCGCGACCGACGGCTCGAACCTCGCCATCCGCGCCGCGCGCCTCCTCGCCCGCGTCGCCGACTACCGCGGCGGTGTTCACCTCGACATCGAGAAGAACGTCCCCATCGCCGGCGGCATGGGCGGCGGCTCGGCCGACGCGGCCGCGACCCTGCTCGCGTGCGACCACCTGTGGGGCACGGGCCTCGGGCGGGAGGAGCTGCACTCGCTCGCCGCCGAGCTCGGCGCCGACGTGCCGTTCGCGCTCATGGGCGGCACCGCCGTCGGCACCGGCCGCGGCGACGCGCTCTCGCCCGCGCTCGCGCAGGGAACGTTCCACTGGGT
>NZ_JAUSMI010000173.1 GCF_030645145.1 Microcella sp.
CGTGGTCGACGTGACCGATCGTTCCGATGTTGACGTGCGGCTTGGTCCGCTCGAACTTGGCCTTACCCACTGTGGGTCCTCCTCAGGACTCGGTTGCAGGCATCCATGGTCTCGGATGCTCTGCGGTTTGGTGTGTGTTTATCGTAGCGAGGCTCGGGGAGCCCCACCCAGGTCGAGTGCTTACTCGCCCTTGGTCTTCTGGACGATCTCGTCGGCGACAGCCTTCGGGACCTCCGCGTAGCTGTCGAACGTCATCGAGTAGACAGCGCGACCCGAGGTCTTCGACCGCAGGTCTCCGACGTACCCGAACATCTCCGACAGCGGGACGAGCGCGCGGACGACCTTGACGCCCGTCGCGTCCTCCATCGACTGGATCTGCCCACGACGGGAGTTCAGGTCGCCGATGACGTCGCCCATGTACTCCTCGGGGGTGCGCACCTCGACCGCCATGAGCGGCTCGAGGAGCACGGGGCTCGCCTTGCGAGCGGCCTCCTTGAAGGCCATCGAGCCGGCGATCTTGAACGCCATCTCCGAGGAGTCGACGTCGTGCGCCGCGCCGTCGAGGAGCGTCGCCTTGACGCCCACCGTCGGGAAGCCGGCGAGCACGCCGACCTGCATCGCGTCCTGGATGCCCGCGTCGACCGAGGGGATGTACTCGCGAGGAACGCGACCACCGGAGGTGGCGTTGACGAACTCGTAGCTCGTCTCGGGCGTGACCTCCATCGGCTCGAGCGAGATCTGGACCTTCGCGAACTGACCCGACCCACCGGTCTGCTTCTTGTGGGTGTAGTCGTACTTCTCGATGGTCTTCTTGATCGTCTCGCGGTAGGCCACCTGCGGCTTGCCGACGTTGGCCTCGACGTTGAACTCGCGCTTCATGCGGTCGACCAGGATGTCGAGGTGCAGCTCGCCCATGCCCTTGATGACGGTCTGACCCGTCTCCTGGTTCTGCTCGGTGCGGAACGTCGGGTCTTCCTCGGCGAGCTTCTGGATGGCCGTGCCGAGCTTCTCCTGGTCGGCCTTCGTCTTGGGCTCGATGGCGACCTCGATGACCGGCTCGGGGAACGTCATCGACTCGAGAACGACCTGGTTGTTCGGGTCGCACAGCGTGTCGCCCGTGGTGGTGTCCTTGAGACCGATGACGGCGTAGATGTGACCGGCGGTCACGCTCTCGACGGGGTTCTCCTTGTTGGCGTGCATCTGGAAGATCTTGCCGATGCGCTCCTTCTTGCCCTTGGTCGAGTTGATGACCTGGGCGCCGGAGTCGATCTTGCCCGAGTAGACGCGCACGTAGGTCAGGCGACCGAAGAACGGGTGCACGGCGACCTTGAACGCGAGAGCGGCGAACGGCTCGTTCGCGTCGGGGCGACGCTCGATCTCCTTCTCTTCATCGCGCGGGTCGTGCGCGATGGTCGGAGGCACCTCGAGCGGGCTCGGCAGGTAGTCGACGACCGCGTCGAGCATCGGCTGCACGCCGCGGTTCTTGAACGCCGAGCCGCAGAGAACGGGGTAGATCTCGGAGGCGATGGTGAGCTTGCGGATCGCGGCCTTGATCTCGGCCACGGTGAGCTCTTCGCCGCCGAAGTACTTCTCCATGAGCGCGTCGTCGGTCTCGGCGACGACCTCGAGCAGCGCGGTGCGGTACTCGTTGGCCTTGTCGACGAGGTCGGCCGGGATGGGCTCGATGTCGTACTTCGCACCCATCTCGACGTCACCCTTGGCGTCACCGCGCCACGTGAGCGCGCGCATCTCGACCAGGTCGACGACGCCCTCGAAGGTGCTCTCGAAGCCGATGGGTAGCTGGAGGACGAGCGGCTTCGCGCCGAGGCGCTTGATGATCGTCTCGACGGTGAAGTAGAAGTCGGCACCGAGCTTGTCCATCTTGTTGACGAAGCAGATGCGCGGAACGTCGTACTTGTCGGCCTGACGCCAGACGGTCTCGGACTGGGGCTCGACGCCCTCCTTGCCGTCGAAGACGGCGACGGCGCCATCGAGGACGCGGAGCGAACGCTCGACCTCGACCGTGAAGTCGACGTGACCGGGGGTGTCGATGATGTTGATCTGGTGCTTGTTCCAGAAGCACGTCGTCGCGGCCGACGTGATCGTGATGCCGCGCTCCTGCTCCTGAGCCATCCAGTCCATGGTCGAGGCGCCGTCGTGCGTCTCACCGATCTTGTGGTTGACGCCCGTGTAGAACAGGATGCGCTCGGTCGTCGTGGTCTTACCGGCGTCGATGTGCGCCATGATGCCGATGTTGCGGACCTTGGTCAGGTCGGTGAGCACGTCAAGTGCCACGGGGGGTTCCTCCGGTTCGGTAAAGAGTGCGAGTGCGGGCGGGGGCGAGGGACGAGCCCTCGGCCCCCGCTCGCAGAGCTGGTGCTACCAGCGGTAGTGCGCGAACGCCTTGTTCGACTCGGCCATCTTGTGGGTGTCTTCGCGGCGCTTGACCGCGGCACCGAGGCCGTTCGAGGCGTCGAGGATCTCGTTCATCAGACGCTCGGTCATCGTCTTCTCGCGACGAGCCTTCGCGTACGAGGTCAGCCAGCGCAGCGCGAGCGTGTTCGCGCGGTGCGGCTTGACCTCGACGGGCACCTGATAGGTCGAGCCACCGACGCGGCGGCTGCGGACCTCGAGAGTCGGGCGCACGTTGTCGAGCGCCTTCTTCAGGGTGACCACGGCATCCTGGCCGTTCTTGGCGGCAACGCCCTCGAGAGCGCCGTAGACGATGCGCTCGGCGAGGCCCTTCTTGCCGTCGAGGAGGATCTTGTTGACGAGCTGGCTGACGATCGGTGCGCCGTAGACGGGGTCTGCGACGACGGGGCGCTTCGGCGCCGGTCCCTTACGAGGCATTACTTCTTGTCCATCTTCGCTCCGTAGCGGCTGCGCGCTTGCTTCCGGTTCTTGACCGCCTGGGTGTCGAGCGCGCCGCGCACGATCTTGTAGCGCACGCCGGGGAGGTCCTTAACGCGACCGCCGCGGACGAGCACCATCGAGTGCTCCTGCAGGTTGTGGCCCTCACCGGGGATGTAGGCCGTGACCTCGGTACCGTTCGAGAGCTTCACGCGCGCCACCTTGCGGAGCGCCGAGTTCGGCTTCTTGGGCGTGGTCGTGTACACGCGAGTGCACACGCCGCGCTGCTGCGGGTTGGCCTTGAGGGCGGGCGCCTTGGTCTTGACGACCTTCGGCGTGCGACCCTTGCGGACCAGCTGCTGAATAGTGGGCAAAGTTGCTCCTTGGAAATGCTGCACGGTGACAGCGGTTGCGGTTTGTCTTCCCCGTCTTGGCCAGCGGCGGTGACGGGCTCACGCGAGATCCGACGATGATCGCGAGCGATCGGTGGCGGACATGCCGTGGGGGTGTGTCTTCTGCGCGGTTCGGCCCGGGGCCGGGTGCGCTCTCATCAGTGACCCTCGTGCGGATGCTCCGCCTCGCGCCGCCCAGGCCGCTCTCGCGGCACAGCACAAGCGCGTGCGAATGCACACACGCAGTCAAGAATAGACGCGGGGGCCGCAGGGGTCAAACGGCGGGGGTCGCGGCGCCCTCTCGCGAGGCGGTCTCTCGGGCGGCGGACTCGCGTGTGGCCGTCTCGCGGGCGGCCGCGAGCTCGCGCTCGTACTCCGCGCGCGCCTCGGAGTTGCGGGCCTTCGCCGCGCGCCCGTGGCGGGCCACGAGCCCGCCCACCCAGATCGGCACCTCGCGCGCGGCGATCGCCGCGGCCCAGCCGAGCGGGTTCGTGATCTGCAGCAGCAGGAACCGCTGGATGTCGGCGGGGTTCGCGTCGAGCGCCTCGGCGCTCAGAACGGTCGACCCGATGAAGACGACATAGACGAGCGCGGCGACGAGGAAGCCGCCCAGCACGTGCGCCCACCAGCCGGCGCGATTGACGATGAGGACCAGCAGAACGTAGCCGATCACGAAGGCGACGACGGGCATCCAGAAGCTGGGCGTGGCCGCGAAGGCCTGCACCTGCTGCGCGAGGCCGGGGCCGCCCGTGCCGAGGCCGATGAAGATGAAGAGCGTCGCGAGGAGCGCGTACAGGATCGCGAAGACGAGGCTCGAGGCGAGAGCGACGCCGACGCCGAGGCCGCGGGAGCCGCGGCGGCGCGGGGGCTGCACGTAGACGACGCGCTCGGGCCGGGGGTGGTCCGTCTGCTGCGGCACGGGCGCGGCGACGGCCGGCTCCGACGGATGCACGGGCTCGGGCTGGTCGACCGGCTCGGGATGCTCCGCGGGGGCCGCCGGTCCCTCGGGGGCCGCCGGCCGATGGTGATCGGTCTCGGCGGCCTCCGGGGTGGAAGCCTGGTCGTCGGTGCGGTCGTGCTCGGTCATCGTCGGCCCTTCGTCGTCAGCGCGATCCTTTCACGCTACGGCGACGGGCTGGCACTCGGCTCGGCGCTGGGCGCCGC
>NZ_JAUSMI010000021.1 GCF_030645145.1 Microcella sp.
GCGGCCGCGGCCTCGCGCGCGCCGTCACCGTCGCCGCCGCCGTGATCGTCGCGGCGCTCGTCGTCCCGCCCGCGCTGCCGTCGGTGCTCGCGGGAGACCGGCTTCCCGGCTCGGGGCCCGCGGGGCTCGTCGCCGGAATCAACCCCGTCGTCGAGCTCGGCGACGACCTGCGGCGGCAGAACCCCATCACGGTGCTCACCTACACGACCGCTCTCGCGGGCGGGCAGTACCTGACGCTCTCGCACCTCGCCGAGTTCGCCGGGCAGGAGGTGCTGCCGGTGCCGTTCGACGCGCCCGTCGGGGACGCCGGGACGATCGGCCCCCCGGCGTGGTTCGACGACGACGTCGCGTTCACGACCGTCGAGACGACGATCACGCTGCGCAGCGTGCGCTCGCGCTGGGTGCCGCTGCCGTCGGCGCCCGTCGAGGCGAACGGGCTCTCGGGCGGCTGGGTCATCGACCCCGACGGCGTGACGATGCGCACGGCGGAGGGGTCGATCCGCAACGGGACGTACACGATCGAGAACCGCGTCGCGCAGCCGACGCCCGAGCAGCTGCGCGCGACGACCGTCGACGCCCCCGGGCTCGACCAGTACCGCGCGCTGCCGGAGGACCTCGACCCGATCATCGAGGCGACCGCGCGCGAGGTCGTCGCGGGCATCGCCAACCCGTACGAGCAGGCGTTCGCGCTGCAGCAGTTCTTCACCGACGGCGGCTTCACCTACTCGGAGGACGCCCCCGTCGAGGGCGGCTTCGACGGCTCGGGCGCGGCGATCGTCGCGGCGTTCCTCGAGGCACGGGCCGGCTACTGCGTGCACTTCGGCTCGGCGATGACGCTCATGGCGAGGACGCTCGGCATCCCGACGCGCATGGCCGTGGGCTTCCTGCCCGGAGTGCGGAACCCCGTGATCCCGAGCGAGTACACGGTCTCGTCGGACGACCTGCACACGTGGCCCGAGCTGCACTTCGACGGCATCGGCTGGGTGCGCTTCGAGCCGACTCCCTCGCGCGGGGTCACCCCCGACTACGCGACGGAGGAGGCCCTCACGCCCAGCGGATCGCCCTCGCCCGACCCGCTCACGACCGAGCCGACCGAGCCGACCGCGACGGCGACGCCGGGCGCGCCGTCGCCCGGGACGTCCGGGGGGCCCGACCTCCCCGACGAGGAGATCGACGCCGGCGGCGCCGGATCGGGCGGGCTCCTCGGCGGTCGCTCGACGATCGGTGGCGTGGATGCCCGACTCGTGCTCGGCCTCGTGCTCCTGCTGCTCGTGGCCCTGCTCGCCGCGCCCGGAGTCTGGCGCGCCGTGCTGCGCGCGCGCCGAATGCGCTCGCCGGATCCGCTCGACGCCTGGCGCGAGCTGCGCGACACGGCTCGCGACCTGGGGCTGCCCGCGGAATCGACCCGCACGCCGCGCGAGCTCGCCCGCGCGTGGGCGGGGGTTGGGGGTGCTGCGGCTGGTGCGGGTGCCTCCGGTGGCGGTGCCAGTGCCGGTGCCGGTGCCTTCGGTGGCGGTGCCAGTGCCGGTGCCGGTGCCCGGGCCGCCCACGGTGCCGATGCCTCCGGTGCCGCGGGTGCCGGCGCCGATACCGCCGCGGCGAGTCCGTCGGCGGAGGAGCTCGAGGTCTTCGAGGCCGTGCGCCGCGCTCTCGAGGCGCGCGCCTACGGTGCGCCTGCCGCGGTGTCGGGCGCCCCGGACATCCGCCCCGCCGTGCGCGCCCTGCGCACGCGCACGCCGTGGTGGCGTCAACTGCTCGCGGCGGTCTGGCCGCGCTCGCTCGCGTCGCGCGAGCCGCGCGACCCGGCCCTCGAGCCGCCCGTCGCCCCCGCCTGACGCCTGCCCGCCCCCGCCCCCTGCGGCCGAGCGATGAACCAAATGCAGTCTGTATGGGGGCCCGCCCTCGATCCGCCTCGCGATCGGACGGCCATGGCCGCGCACAGACTGCATTTGGCTCGACGACGGGGCGAACTTCCGCTCGCGCGCGGCGCCAGAGCGTCGCGCCGCTCAGCGGAGGTGATCGCCGCGGCTCACCGCGGCGAGTACGGCGTGCGCGACCGTGGGCCAGTCGTCGATGATCTGGCGGTAGCTGAACCGCAGCACCCGGAACCCTCGCCTCGAGAGCTCTGCA
Organism: Microcella sp.; assembly: GCF_030645145.1. GTDB lineage: Bacteria > Actinomycetota > Actinomycetes > Actinomycetales > Microbacteriaceae > Microcella. The sequence continues at coordinate 2,131 of NZ_JAUSMI010000021.1, forward strand.
TCTCGCCGACGGTCACTCTCGAACGCGCTCTCGGAGTCGTGGAACGCTCGACCATCGATCTCGATCACGAGTGCCTCTCCGATGAGGAAGTCGACTCGTCCGGCTCCAGGAATGGGCACTTGGCACTGCAGGCGGGGCAGTTGAGGCCGCATCCTCAGTCGGAAGAGCGTCTCTGTCCCCGACTCGCAGATGCCGTCGGCGGTGCGCGGGCCGATCCGGTGGCCGGCGGCGATCAGGTCGCCACGCAGGTCAGGTCGTCGATGCAACGTCGAGTCGAGAGCGGCCAGGTAGAGCTCATGCGGCGCGCAGCGCCTATAGGTCTCAAGCGCGTCGCTAGGGCAAGCGATCAGGCGAGAGCTCGTCGTTGCGCCATCCAGCCAATGGACGACGGTTGATGCCGCAGGGGCATCGGAAAGTCGGCGGCGAGGATCTCCAGGCTGACGGAGACGGGACGACCCGCGGCGAACGAGGACGTGTAGCCTGTCGTCCTCCAGCGCCCATATGCCGTGAGCGCGAAGCGCCGCTCCGCAGGTCAGAACTCCTCCCACACGAGCAGCCTGTCGCGCCGGTTGCGCCAGGTCCGGCGTCGAGTACCAGCCCTGCCGGACTCGGATGAGCATGCCGCGGTGCAGCATCGAGGCGAGCATCGGGCGCGTCACGCCGACCGCGGAGAGTTCGTGTGTTGCGATCAGTCCGTCGTGATCACGGAGGAGCCGATGCAGGTCGAGCACGCCGACAGAGTGTCGGCTGAGCGCGGCTGTCGGTCGAGCGACGAGTTCGTCCGTGGGATCGACTGCTTCTAACGACGTTGTGGAGGGGTGTCTGATCCAAGTGCAGTCTGCGGGCTCAAGCGATGGCGATTTCCGAGCTGGATCGGCGGGGCAGCCAGCGCTATGACTGCATTTGGTTTGGCCACCCGCAGGCCCGGGGCGGGCCCGGCCTCCGCACCGCTACCGCGCGATGTCGCCGAGCAGCCCGCCGGTCGCGCGCAGCAGGTCGGCGGGCGCGAGCTCGAGGTCGAAGCCGCGCCGGCCCCCGGACACGAGCACGGTCTCCCACAGCAGAGCGGTCTCGTCGATGACGGTCGGCAGCGCCGTCTTCTGCCCGATGGGCGAGATGCCGCCGACGACGTATCCGGTCTTGCGCTCGGCGACCTCGGGCGCGGCCATCACGGCCCGCTTCGCCCCCACCACGCCGGCGAGCGCCTTCAGGTCGAGCAGCGACGAGACGGGAACGACCCCGACCACGAGCCGCCCATCCGCCTCGGCGAGCAGCGTCTTGAACACGCGCTCCGGCTCGACGCCGAGCGCCGCCGCCGCCTCGAGCCCGTAGGCAGTCACCGCTGCATCGTGCGCGTAAGCCCGCGGCGTGAACGGGATGCCCGCGACCGTCAGCGCGACCGTCGCCGGAGTCCCCGGACCGCCCTGCGATCGCGCCCTAGCCATCCCCGTCCACCGAGGCGGGCGACTCGACCCCGGGCCCGCCGCTGCCCGGTCCGGCAGCCGGCCCGCCGTGCGCCCGGAACAGCAGCATCGACGCCGGCCCGACGCACAGCCGCTCGCCCGGCACGTGCGACGGCTCGATCCCGGAGATGTCGTCGTGCGAGCTGTCCCACAGCAGCGTGTACTCGGTGACGCCGACGTGCGACGGCAGCGTCACCTCGACCGATTCCTCGAGCCCGTGCACGATGAGCAGCACGCGGTTGAACTCCTCGAACTCGGGCGTCGAGGCGGCGAGGTACTGCAGCGTCCGCTCCTGCGGAGAGTCCCAGTCGAGCATCGTCATCGACCGGCCCTCCTTGTTGTACCAGTCCATCTGGGTCGCGCTCGGAACGGTCTCGCCCCACTTGCCGTAGCGCACGGGCCGCAGCGCGGGGTTCGCGCGCCGCAGCGCGAGCAGCCGCGCCGTGACGCGCTGCAGGTCCTCCTGCCACCCGGCGCGATCCCACGAGTGCCAGGTGAGCTCGCTGTCGTGGCAGTAGGCGTTGTTGTTGCCGCGCTGCGTGCGACCCCATTCGTCGCCGGCGGTGATCATCGGGATGCCCGCGCTGAGCAGCAGGGTCCCCATGAGGTTCCGCATGGCCTTGCGCCGGTCGGCGACCACGCGCTGATCGTCGGTGGGGCCTTCGACGCCGAAGCTGTACGACCGGTTGTTGTCGGTGCCGTCGCGGTTGCCCTCGCCGTTGCCGAGGTTGTGCTTGTGGTCGTAGGCGGTGAGGTCGGCGAGGGTGAATCCGTCGTGGGCGGTGATGAAGTTGACGCTCGCGAGCGGCCCGCGCTCGGCGGCGAAGACGTGGGCGGAGCCCGTCATGCGCCGGGCGAGCGAGCCGATGCCTTCGGGGGCCGAGCCGGCGTGCCGGCCGGCCGCGGCATCCGTCAGCCAGAAATTGCGGGCGCGGTCGCGGAAGCCGTCGTTCCACTCGGAGTACCCGGCGGGGAAGTTGCCGACCTGCCAGCCGCCGAGCCCGACGTCCCACGGCTCGGCGATCATCTTGACGCCGGCGAGCGCCGGGTCGTCGAGGATCGCCGCGAGCAGCGGGTGGTCGGGGTCGTAGTGGGCGTGCCGGTCGCGGCCGAGCGTCGCCATGAGGTCGAAGCGGAACCCGTCGACCTGCACCTCGTTCGCCCAGTACCGCAGCGAGTCGAGGACGAGTCGCTGGGCGGCGGGGAGGGAGAAGTCGACGGTGTTGCCGCAGCCGGTGGTGTCGATGTACTCGCCGTCGGCGGTGTGCCGGTAGTAGGCGGCGTTGTCGATGCCGCGCAGGCTCGAGGTGGGGCCGTCGAGCCCCTCCTCGGCGGTGTGGTTGTAGACGACGTCGAGCACGACCTCGAGCCCGGCCTCGTGCAGCAGGCGCACCATGCCCTTGAACTCGCGGAGGACGGCTCCGGTGCCGCCGAACTGCGCGTGCCGCGTGGCGTACGCGGCGTGCGGGGTGAAGAAGTTGAGCGTGTTGTAGCCCCAGTAGTTGGTGAGGCTCTGCTTGATGAGGCGCTGCTCGCTGATGCTCTGGTGCACGGGCAGCAGCTGCACGGTCGTGACGCCGAGGTCTTTCAGGTACGCGATCGTCGTGGGGTGGGCGAGGCCCGCGTAGGTTCCGCGCAGCTCTTCGGGCATCGCGGGGTTGAGCTTGGTGAGGCCTTTGACGTGAGCCTCGTAGATGACGGTGTGATCGAGGGGGATGCCCGGCTTCGGCACCCCGCCCCAGTCGAAGTCGTCGTTCTGCACGTACGAGCGCCACTCGCCGCTCGAGGTGCGGGCGAGTCCGCGCGCGTAGGGGTCGATGAGGTGCCGGTGCGGGTCGAACGCGTGGGTCGGCCCGTCGGGCCCGTCGACGCGGATCGAGTACCGCGCGCCGACGCGCAGGTCGGGGTGCTCGGCGCTCCAGACGTGGTGGCGGTTGGGCCGCATCTCGACGGCCTCGGTGACCCAGTTGGGGTCGTCGGGGTCGAAGAGGCAGAGCTCCATGCGGGTGGCGTGGCGGCTGTAGACCCGCAGTCGGCCGCCGTGGGCCGTGGGGGTCGCGCCGAGGTGGCCCAGGTGGCCGTAGGGGCCAGGGGCGTCGGCGTGAAGCATGGACTTAGGCTAGGCGACAGTCGGCGGCGCACCCTGCTTGCGCGCCGTGCGGCGGTGGCCGCGGCGTCGCCGTCGCTTCCCGTCGCCGTCGCAACAGAGAGGGGATGCCGTGGTCGTCTATCTCGATCACGCCGCCGGATCTCCCATGCCGGCCTCCATTCGCGGTGCCTACCTGGCGGCCCTCGAGCACGTCGGGAACCCCTCGTCGATCCACTCGGCGGGGCAGGCCGCGCGCGGAATGCTCGAGGACGCCCGCGAGCGCCTCTGCGCGACCCTCGGCGTCGACGCGGTCGAGGTGGTGTTCACGGGCGGCGGCACCGAGGCCGTGAACCTCGGGGTGAAGGGGCTGTTTTGGCAGCGGCAGGGCGGGGCGGCGACGTCGGGCGGCCGGCCGCGCCCCCGCATCCTCGTCCCGCGCGCCGAGCACCACGCGACGCTCGACGCGGTCGAGTGGCTCGCCGCCCACGAGGGGGCGGTGCTGCGCTGGCTCGAGGTCGACGAGGTCGGAGCCCTGCGGCTCGACGACCTCGAGGCCGCCCTGGCCGACGGTGCCGGCCCCGACGACATCGCCCTCCTCACGATGCTCGCCGCCAACAACGAGGTCGGCACCCTGCAGCCGGTCGCCCAGGCCGCGGCGCTCGCCGCCGCCCACGGCGTCCCCGTGCACGTCGACGCGATCGCCGCCTACGGGCAGATCCCGCTCGCCCCCCTGCCCGCCGGCGTCTCGGCGGTCTCGCTCTCGGCCCACAAGCTCGGCGGCCCCGTCGGCGTCGGAGCCCTCGTGCTGCGCCGCGGCGCCGACGTCGTTCCGCTGCTGCACGGCGGCTCGCAGCAGCGCGGACGCTCCGGCACGATGGATGCCGCGGGAGCGGCCGCCTTCGCCGCCGCCTC
>NZ_JAUSMI010000022.1 GCF_030645145.1 Microcella sp.
GCGGCCGCGAGCGCGCCCGGGAGCGCGAGCGCGGCCGCCCGCTGCTCCGGCGACAGGTAAGCGTTGCGGCTCGACAACGCGAGTCCATCCGAGGCTCGCACGGTCTCGACGACGTCGATGCGCGTCGGCACGTCGAGGTCGCGCACCATGCGCTGCACGAGGAACACCTGCTGCGCATCCTTCTCGCCGAAGACGGCCACGTCGGGGGTGGCGATCATCAGCAGCTTCGCGACGACCGTGAGCATGCCGTCGAAGTGGCCGGGGCGGGATGCTCCGTCGAGGATCTCGCCGACCGCTCCGGCCGATACCCGCGTGTCGATGGGCCCGCTCGGGTACATCTCGGCGACCGTCGGCGCGAACACGACCGACACTCCCCAGCCCGAGAGCGCCGCGAGGTCAGCGGTCAGATCGCGCGGGTAGCGGTCGTAGTCCTCCGACGGCCCGAACTGCAGCGGGTTCACGAAGATCGACACGACGACCTCGTCGGCGAGCGCCGCGGCACGGTCGACGAGCGCGAGGTGCCCCTCGTGGAGCGACCCCATGGTCGGCACGAGCGCGACGGTGCGGCCCGCGGCGCGCTCGGCGTCCAGCCGGGCGCGCAGGCCGTCGATCGTGGTCTCGACGGGCGGCGGGGTGGGGCTCATGCGTCTCCGGAATCGGGGCGGTCGTCGCGCGGATCGGCCTCGGCGGGAGCATCCGCCCCCGCATCGGCGAGCGCCGCGAGGTCGATGCTATCGACGGCCGCGGATCGCAGCGCGTTCTCGACCGCCGAGCGCACGACCGCTCCGAGCACGCGGCCCGGCTCGTCGACGCCGATGTCGCGCAGGGCGCCCATCGCCTGCGACACGATCGCGGTCGAGAAGTCGGAGGCCGACTGGATGGCGTCGGCGTAGGCGGCGCGGTGCTCCTCCGAGACGACGATCGGCTCGGCGCCCATCTCGACGACGAGGGCCTGCGCGATCGGCAGCACGGGGCTCGGCGCCGTCACGGCGCACCAGGCCTCGCGCAGGCGCACCAGATCGATCGACGTGCCGGTGAACGCGAGGGCCGGATGCACCGCGAGAGGGATGATGCCCGCGGGCCGCGCGGGGTCGAGCACGCGCACCCCGTGCGCCGCAGAGGTGTGCATGACGAGCTGGCCCGGCTGCCACACGCCGAGCGCCGCGAGCCCCGAGACGAGGCCGGGCAGCTGGTCGTCGGGCACGGCGAGGATGACGAGCTCGCTGCGCTCGATGATGGCCTGCACCTCGAGGTGCGGGACTCCGGGGAGGATGCTCGCGGAGCGCTCGCGCTCGTCGTCGGTGCTCGCCGAGATGCCGGTGATGGCGTGGCCGGCGCCGGCGAGGGCGGCGCCGAGCACGGGCCCGACGCGGCCGGCGCCGATGATGCCGACGCCCAGGCGC
>NZ_JAUSMI010000127.1 GCF_030645145.1 Microcella sp.
GCCGGCCGCACGAACGCGCTGAGCGACGAGCTCTACCTCGCGGCCGAGACCGACCTCTCGGTGATCCTCGGCCCGATCGACGAGGTGCAGCCGCAGCTCGTCATCGTCGACTCGGTGCAGACCGAGGCATACCCCCTCATCGACGGCCTCGCCGGCGGCGTCTCGCAGGTGAAGGAGGTCGCGGCCACGCTCATCCGCGTCGCGAAGGAGCGCGACCTCCCGGTCATCCTCGTCGGCCACGTCACGAAGGACGGCACGATCGCCGGCCCCCGACTCCTCGAGCACCTGGTGGATGTCGTGTGCCAGTTCGAGGGCGACCGCCAGACCGCGCTGCGCTTCGTGCGCGCCCACAAGAACCGCTTCGGGCCGACCGACGAGGTGGGCTGCTTCGAGATGACCGGCGACGGCATCGCCGAGGTCGCCGACCCGAGCGCGCTGTTCCGGTCGCACGCGCCGACGCCCGTGAGCGGCACGTGCGTCGCCATCGCGATGGAGGGCCGCCGCGCCATCCCCGTCGAGGTGCAGGCGCTCGTCGTCGCGTCGAGCGCGCCGCAGCCGCGCCGGGTCGTCAACGGCGTCGACTCGTCGCGCGTCGCGATGCTCCTCGCCGTGCTCGAGCGGCGGTGCGGCATGCCGCTCTCGAGCTTCGACGTGTACGTCTCGACCGTCGGCGGCATCCGGCTCACCGAGCCCGCGGCCGACCTCGCCATCGCGCTGGCGATCGCGAGCGCCCGACGCGAGAAGGCCCTCGACGGGCACCTCGCCGCGATCGGCGAGATCAGCCTCGCCGGTGAGATCCGCGCCGTCGCCGGAGCCCCGCAGCGCGCCGCCGAGGGCCGACGCCTCGGCTACCGCACCCTCATCGACGCGTCGGCGCTGCACGTGCGCGAAGCCGTGCGGCTCGCATTCGCGAGCGCGAGCGACGAGAAGATCGACATCCCCGAGTTCTAGGGTCGCGCCGCGCGTCGACGGGGCGCCGCCCCCGCCGGGCAGTCGCCAATGAGCCCGAAAGTTGCACCTGGGCCCGAATGTTCGGGCTCACTCGCGACTTTCGGGCACAATCGTGGCGTCAGCGGGCGGCCGGGGCCAGCTGGGCTACTCGGCCGGGGCCTCGAGGCGCAGCGCGTCAAGCACCGTCTGCGGCTCGGCCTGCATCGCGTGCGGACCCGCGACGTCGAACCACACCGCCTCGAGCACGCCCATGTTCTGCTCGAGGAAGTCGGCGAGCGTCGCCCCGTCGTACGCGAGCACGCGCAGGTCGCTCTCGTTCGGCAGCATCGCGACGTACGTCTCCGGGCTCGAGAAGAGCAGCAGCATGTACTTGTCGGCCTCGCCGCGGCGAAAGACTCGAACCTGCGAGGGGCCGTCCACGGGCAGCAGGGGCACGATCACGTGGTCGTTGCGCAGCGCGAAGGCGACGGCCGCGGCATCCTGCTTCTCGAGGGCGGCGGCGAGGCGCTGCTCGACCGGGAGGTTCGACTCGGGCAGGGGGCTCGCGGCTCCGGGCATCCGGCGCGGGGAGCCGCCGGGGCGGGTGGGGCGCTTCTTCTTCGGCATCGCCACCAGCCTACGCGGGCGGTCCGAGCGACCGAGGCGAGGATGCCCGGGGCGAGCGGGCGCGGACGGGACGCGCTCGCGCGAACCGGCCCGGGCATCCGCCCCACGCCTCGCCATCGCCGGCACGATCCGCACTGCCCCACGGGGAAGGTGGTGCCCGCGAGGGAGAAGCGTGGGGCGGTCGCGAGGGGGTAGTGGGCGCCGGTCGCGAGGGAGGAGTGGGCAGCGCCCGCGAGGGAGAAGCGGGCCGCGGGCACCTACTGGAGGATGAAGGGCTTCGCCTCGGAGGAGAAGGGGCCGATCGTGACCGTGAGGCGGTAGGTGGCGCCGCCGCCGATCGCGGCCGTACGCTCGCCCTCGCACGCGCCGCCGGGCTCGGAGCGCACGCGCTGCCACGAGAACGGCGTCGTCGACAGCGGCGTGCCGGGCTCGAGGGTGACCTCGGCCGGGGCGGGGTTCTGCTGGCAGTCCTTCGACGACCAGATGCGGTCGTCCCCTGAGGTGATGACGTACTCCTGCACGTCGGTGCCGACGGTCGCGATGCACGGGGTCGCGCCCGTGTTGGTGAGGGTGAGCGACAGCAGCGGCTGCACCTCGGCGGGGTACGAGTCGGCGTCGGTGACGGCCGCGACCTGCACCTGGTCGGGCGTGCACGCGTTCGGGTTCGCCGGGTCGACCGGCTCCGCGGGCTCCTCGGCGCCGGGCTCGTCGGCCGGGGCGTCGCTCGCGGCCGGCGCGGCGTCGGGGTTGCTCGCGCCCGCCTGCTC
>NZ_JAUSMI010000037.1 GCF_030645145.1 Microcella sp.
GGGAACGTCGCCGGCTGCGGCGAGGGCTCGTCGGCGCGCGGAAGGGCGCGACCGATCACGACGTCGAGGCGGTTGCCCTGCACGCCGATGAGGACGTCGGCGTCGACGTGGCGGGCCGTGCGGCGGATCTGGTCGACGTCGACGATGCGCGGGGTCGTACCGACGAGCACGCAGACCTCGCCGTGGCCGTTCCAGCCGAGGGCGGCGATGCGGCTCGGGAGCTCGTTGTCGTACTCGCCGCTGAGGATCGAGTCGACGACGAGGGCCTCGAGCCGGGCATCCCACAGCCCTCTCGCCTCAGCGGCGCGCGCGTAGACGTCGGCGGCGGCGAAGGCGATCTCGCGGCTGTACAGCAGGATCGCCTCGCGCAGGCTCTGATCGCCGCTCGTGACGCGGTCCTCGACGACCTCGACGGTGACGCGGATCAGCTGCAGCGTCTGCTGGAGGCTCACCGAGCGCAGGAGCTCGCGGGGGGCCGCGCCGAAGACGTCGGCGGCGATCCACGGCTGCGAGGTCGGGTCCTCGTACCAGCTGATGAGCGAGCTGATCCCGGCCTGGGCGACGAGGCCGACCGCCGATCGGCGGCTCGGCGGCATCTCGCGGTACCAGGGCAGTGTGTCGTCGAGCCGCTTGAGCGTCGCGGTCGCGAGCTCGCCCGAGATGTTGCGCAGGTACTGCAGGGTCTGGGCCTTCGTCATCGACGCCACGACTCGTCCCTTCCTCGGACCGGTCGGGGCCCCGCGAGTCGCGGGGCCCCGGTTGGTGCTGATGCCGCTTACGCCTCGCCGCCGGCGGACCCGGTGGTCCCGGCGGTGACGTCGTGCAGACGGTACTGCTCGATCGCCTTCGCGACGACCGACGGGTCGAGCTCGCCGCGCCGGACGAGCTGCTGCAGCGTGCGCACGACGACCGACGGACCGTCGATGTGGAAGAAACGGCGGGCGGCAGGGCGCGTGTCGCTGAACCCGAAGCCATCGGCTCCGAGGGTCGCGAAGTCGCCCGGCACGAACTGCCGGATCTGGTCGGGAACGGCGTGCATGAAGTCGGTGACCGCGACGAACGGCCCCTCGGCTCCCCGGAGCTTCTCGGTCACGTACGCCGTGCGCGGCGCCTCATCGGGGCGGAGGAAGTTGTGCTCGTCGGCGGCGAGGCCGTCGCGACGGAGCTCCGTCCACGAGGTGACGCTCCAGACGTCGGCCGAGACGCCCCAGTCCTTCGCGAGGAGCTCCTGCGCCTCGAGCGCCCACGGAACGGCCACGCCCGAGGAGAGGATCTGCGCCTTCCGGCCCTCGTCGCCGCCCCGCTTGAGCAGGTAGATGCCCTTGAGCAGTCCCTCGACATCGAGACCCTCGGGCTCGGCGGGCTGGACGTGCGGCTCGTTGTAGACCGTCAGGTAGTACATGACGTTCGGGTCCGGGTGCTGGCCGCCGTACATGCGGTCGAGGCCCGCGCGCACGATGTGGCCGAGCTCGTAGCCGAACGCCGGGTCGTACGTGACGACGGCCGGGTTCGTCGAGGCGAGCAGCGGCGAGTGGCCGTCGGCGTGCTGCAGGCCCTCGCCCGTGAGCGTCGTGCGGCCGGCGGTCGCGCCGATGATGAAGCCGCGCGCCATCTGGTCGCCCGCCGCCCACATCGCGTCGCCCGTGCGCTGGAACCCGAACATCGAGTAGAAGACGTAGACGGGGATGAGCGGCTGGCCGTGCGTCGCGTAGCTCGTGCCCACGGCGGTGAAGGCCGCGAACGCGCCGGCCTCGTTGATGCCCGTGTGGATGATCTGGCCCTGCGGGCTCTCCTTGTAGGCGAGCAGCAGCTCCCGGTCGACGCTCGTGTAGTGCTGGCCGTTGGGGTTGTAGATCTTGGACGTCGGGAAGTAGGCGTCCATGCCGCACGTGCGCGCCTCATCCGGGATGATCGCGACGATGCGCTGGCCGAACTCCTTGTCGCGCAGGAGGTCCTTGAGCAGGCGGGCGAACGCCATGGTCGTGGCGACCTCCTGCTTGCCCGAGCCCTTCTTCACGATGTCGTAGACGCTCTTCTCGGGGAGCTTCACATCGACGTACTTCGAGCGCCGCTCTGGCAGGTAGCCGCCGAGCTCGCGCCGGCGCTCGTGAAGGTACTGGATCGCCGGGTCGTCGTTCCCCGGGTGGTAGTACGGCGGGCGGTACGGGTCGGCCTCGAGCTGCGCGTCGGTGATCGGGATGCGCATCTCGTCGCGGAACTGCTTGAGGTTGTCGAGCGTGAGCTTCTTCATCTGGTGGGTCGCGTTGCGGCCCTCGAAGCTCGGGCCGAGGCCGTAGCCCTTGACGGTCTTCGCGAGGATGACCGTCGGCTGGCCCTTGTGCTCCTGCGCGGCCTTGAAGGCGGCGTAGACCTTCCGGTAGTCGTGTCCGCCGCGCTTGAGCTTCCAGATCTGGTCGTCGGTGTAGTCGGCGACCATCGCGGCGGTGCGCGGGTCGCGCCCGAAGAAGTGCTCGCGGATGAACGCGCCCGACTCGGCCTTGTAGGTCTGGTAGTCGCCGTCGGGGGTGACGTTCATGAGGTCGCGCAGGGCGCCCTCGTGGTCCTGGTCGAGCAGGGCATCCCACTCGCGACCCCAGATGACCTTGATGACGTTCCATCCGGCCCCGCGGAAGAAGCTCTCGAGCTCCTGGATGATCTTGCCGTTGCCGCGCACCGGGCCGTCGAGGCGCTGGAGGTTGCAGTTGATGACGAAGTTGAGATTGTCGAGGCCGTCGTTCGCGGCGAGCTGCAGCGCGCCGCGGCTCTCGACCTCGTCCATCTCGCCGTCGCCGAGGAACGCCCACACCTGCGAGTCGTCGCCGTCGACGATGCCGCGGTTGGTGACGTACTTGTTGAGCTGCGCCTGGTAGATCGCGTTGATCGGGCCGAGGCCCATCGACACGGTCGGGAACTGCCAGTACTGCGGCATGAGGCGAGGGTGCGGGTAGCTCGAGAGGCCGCCCGTCGGGTGCGACTTCTCCTGACGGAACCCGTCGAGCTGCTCGGGGCTCAGGCGTCCCTCGAGGAACGACCGGGCGTACATGCCGGGGGAGGCGTGGCCCTGGTAGAAGATCGCGTCGCCGCCGTTGGGGTGGTCGGCGCCGCGGAAGAAGTGGTTGTGGCCGACCTCGTAGAGCGCGGCGCTCGAGGCGTAGGTCGAGATGTGGCCGCCGACGGCGATGCCCGGGCGCTGAGCGCGGTGGACCGTGATCGCGGCGTTCCAGCGGATCCAGGCGCGGTAGCGGCGCTCGAGCTCCTCATCGCCGGGGAACTCGGGCTCGTTCTCGGGCGCGATCGTGTTGAGGTAGTCCGTCGTCGGGACCATCGGCACGCCGAGGTGGAGCTCCTTCGAGCGCTTCAGCAGGCTGAGCATGATCTCGCGCCCGCGCTGCGGCCCGTGCTGCTGCACGAGGGCGTCGAGCGACTCGTTCCATTCGGCGGTTTCCTCCGGATCCGCATCCATGGTGTGCACCGAGTACGGATCCTGGTCGTTGACCGTCACCCTGAACCTCTTCCTGGTGGTGATTAGGGGGAGTGTGTCGGCGCCGCGGACCGGGTCACGGTCACGCGGACAGGCGAACCATCCCACTCTAGACCCGCGGGCCCTCGTGCTCGCCGAGGCGGCGGTAGCCTGCACGAGTGCCTCTCGCCGTCGACTCGCCCGCCCCGTCCTTCGCTCTGCGCGACCAGTTCGGGCGCACGATCGCGGTGCCGGATGCCCGGCTCGGGCGCGCCGTGCTCCTCGTGTTCTTCCCGCAGGCGTTCACCCCGACGTGCACGGATGAGCTGCGGTCGCTCGCGGCCGAGCGCGCGGCCCTGGAGGCTTCCGACGTCGCCGTCCTCGCCGTCTCGGTCGACTCGATGGCGACGCTCCGCGCGTTCGACGACGCGGAGGAGCTCGGCCTGGCCCTGCTCTCGGACTTCTGGCCGCACGGCGCGGTCGCCGACTCCTACGGAGCCTTCCTGCCGGATCGCGGCTGGGCCGATCGCGTGTCGGTGCTCGCCGATGGCAATGGGATCGTGCGCGCGGTCGCCGTCGGCTCGGAGGACGAGCCGCGCACCGCCGAGACGCATCGCGCGATGCTCGCGGCCTTCGACGCGCCGGCTGACGAGCGCGCGGCTCGCGGCTAGGCTGACCGCGCGGGCTCTTAGCTCAGCTGGTAGAGCGCCTCGTTTACACCGAGGACGTCGGGGGTTCGAGTCCCTCAGGGCCCACCGATTCCGCGATCCGCAGCGCGGCATCCCGCGTTCGCGGGGCGGCCTCGGTCCGGGTGGTGCGACGCGTCGATGCATGGAATGCTCACGCGGATGGTGGACGATTCGATGGCGATGTGGGATCGCGAGGCGGCCACGTTCGATGACGCTCCGGATCACGGACTCCGCGACCCTGCCGTCCGTCGCGCCTGGTCCGAGCTGCTGCTCCCGCTCGTGGGAGGTCCGCGCCGTCGAGTGGCCGATCTGGGATGCGGGACGGGCACGCTGTCGGCGCTCCTGGCCGATGAAGGCGGCCACGTCGTGCACGGGGTCGACATCTCACCGGAGATGATCGAACGCGCGCGGGCGAAGACCGAGCACGTCGTCCCGCGACCCGTCTTCACCGTGGCGGACGCCTCCGACCCGCCCCTCCGATCGCGGGCATTCGACGTCGTTCTCTGCCGGCACGTCCTCTGGGCCATGCCCGATCGGGACTCCGCGCTGCGGAGATGGGTCGATCTGCTGGCACCCGGCGGCGCGCTCATCTTGATCGAAGGGCGGTGGAGCACCGGAGCGGGGATGACCGCCGCCGAGTGCACCGACCTCGTCCGCAGTCTTCGCGACACCGTCGAGCTCCGCATGCTGGACGACCCCGCGTACTGGGGCGGCACTACCGACGACGAGCGCTACATCGTCTACAGCCCCGCGGCACCCGGCAATGTCCCCGATGTCGCGGGTGTCGGCGGTCGCCGCTAGCGTCGCCGCCGGGGCGCGCCGGCGCCCGGAGGGGGAACGGATCCGTGCCCGAGAGCGTCGAGCAGTGGTGGGCGCGCCGGCAGTGGACGACCGGCCGCGAGGTGCCCTATCCGATCGGGCGCTATCGGGATGCCTGGGCTCCGTTCGCAATGCTCGTCGAGCAGTTCCGCCCCGACCGCAATCGCGAGCTCCTGCTCTCGCAGGTGCCACCCGCCGCCGAGGTCTGGCTCGTCTGGGTGTGCGCGATCGGGCACGAGTTCGTCGCGACGCCCGCCGAGCAGCGCGCGCGACCCGGTCGCTCGCGCTCGAACCGCTCGTGGTGCCCGGTGTGCTCGGTCCCCGGGGCGCTGCCTTCGGGCGGGAAGTGGCCGCGGCCGGCGCCCGCGTCCGCACCGCGGGAGCCCGCCGTACCGGAGATCGCCGCACCGGAGACCGCCGCGCGCACGCCGCGTCTCGCGCGCCGCCCGCCGCGGCACATCCCTGCGGCCGCCGCGGCCCTGCCGACCGTGCGCGCCGACGACGTGGCCGTGGGCCGTGCCTTCCGCAGCGCGATCGCCCCCCGAGCGACCTCGGCGACCGAGGGGGCCGTGCGCGTCGCGATCGAGGCCCGCCTCGCCGTCGACCTGACCCCGAACGCCGTGCGCGTCCGGACGCCGTTCTTCGATCGCCTCGAGGTGTGGCCCGACATCGTCATCCCCGAGCTCGCGGTCGCGATCGAGCTCGACACGATCGGGCGCAATGCCGACGAGCACATCGGTCGGCGCGAATCCGTCGATCGCCGGAAGGACCGCCTGCTGCGCGAGGTGGGGTGGGAGGTCGTCCGGCTGCGCGTCCGCCCGCTCCGCCCGCTCGGCCCGTTCGACCTCGTCGTGCCGGGAATGTCGCAGCGGGCGATCGACGCGCTCGTCGACCGCATCGGCGAGGCGCGCAGTCCGCTCTTCGTCGACGCCTACCGACGGCAGGCGTGACCCGCGGCGGAGCCTCGGAGGGCGGGGCCGACTAGAGGAACAGCGCCCAGAGCAGCGCGAAGAATGTGAGCACGAAGATCGTGGGCGTCACGAACCGGACGATCTCCACGCCGCGCCCCATCGCGACGATGCGTCGCGAGAGCGTGCTGGAGGAGGGGAGCGAGCGGAGCGATTCGATGATCGCGCGCCCCTCGCTCGCCGCGGCGAACTGAGTGATGGCGCCGAGCACTCCGGAGGCGAGCAGGATGCCCGCCGCCGCGAGGCGCACGGGCAGCTCGGTCTCGGCGAGCCCGTCGACGAGCATCCACACCGTCACGGCGAGGAGGAAGGTCGGTGCGAGCTGCGACACGATGATGTGCCAGCGGGCGGTGTTCCACTGGGCGATGAGCTCGGACTCGGTCAACGGGGGCTCCCTGGGTCGTGCCGGCGGCTGATCGAGCCCTCGCTACGATCGGCTCAGCCGCGATCGCGGCGATGATCATCAGAGTAGGGGAGCGGGCCGTGCGTTCAGCGCTGTGGGCGCTCGTGGCGGCGAGCATTCTCTGGGGCACGACGGGCACGGCCGCGAGCTTCGTCGATGACGGCGTCAGCCCCGTGGCGATCGGGGCCGCGACGATGGCGATCGGCGGCGCTCTGCTCCTCTCGATCAGCGCGCGCGGCGCCGTCGCGGCTGTGCGCCGCCCGGACGCCCGTCGCTGGCTCCTCATCGGAGCGGTCGGCGTCGTCGTCTACCCGCTCGCCTTCTACTCGGCGATGGATCTCGCGGGCGTCGCGATCGGCAACGTCGTCGCGCTCGGCTCCGGTCCGCTCTTCGCCGCGCTCCTGGAGCGCGTCATCGACGGCCGTCGACTGACGACGCGATGGATGCTCGGCGCGAGCGCCGGGATCGTCGGCGTCGCGCTGCTCGTCGTCGGCGGGCACGGCGGCGCGGGCGCCGCTGATGCCTCTGCCGTCCCGCTCGGCGTCGCGCTGGGGCTCGTCGCCGGGGGGGCGTACGCGCTCTACACCTTCGCCTCCGGGCGCGTGATCGGTCTCGGCGTCTCGAGCCGCTCGACCATGGGAGCGGTGTTCGGGCTCGGCGCGATCCCGCTCGCGATCGTCCTGCTCGCGACCGGCGCGCCCATCCTGGAGTCGCCGCAGAACGTCGCGATCATCGGCTATCTCGCCGTCGGGCCGATGTTCCTCGCGTACGTCCTGTTCGGATGGGGGCTGCGCTCGATCCGCAGCTCGACGGTGACCGTCGTGACCCTCCTGGAGCCCCTCGTCGCGACGATCCTCGCCGTGCTGATCGTGGGCGAGCGGCTGGACGCCCTCGGGTGGGTCGGGCTCGTTCTGATCCTGCTCGGCGTGACCGTCGTGTCCACGGCCCGTCGCCCCGTTCCGGCGCCGTAGCGCCCCTATCATCGGGGCATGGTCGACCCCCTCGAACCCGACGACGGAGACCCGGCTCTTCCGCCCGGTCCCCGCCGATCGACCTACACCCCGCCCCCCGCCGGCGCCGAGTACCGCCCCGGCTCGCTCACCGGCGACGCCGTTCCGCTGCCCGCCGAGCCCCCGACCGTCGGGGCCGTCTCGACGGAGCCGCCGCCGTCGGCGATCGTGGTGCCACCGGTGGCACCAGCCGCGGAGCCCGAGCGCGTCCTCTGGCAGGTGCAGGGCTCCGACTCGGTACCGGAGCCCGTCGCCACGTCCTCCTCTTCGCCCGCCGGGATCCGCGGGCAGACCGCCCCGGTCTCCGCGATCGACCTCGCCGAGATCCCGCCGCCGCCGTCGCGACTGTCCCTCTCCGACGCCGAGCTCGCGTCCGTCGTCGACCCTGCGTCGGCCGCTCCTGGGAGCACGGCCGAGCTCATCGACCTCTTCGAGGAGCAGTTGACCCTCCGCGCCGAGGAGGCGCAGCGCCTCTCCCTGTGGGAGCAGGCCGTGCGCGAGACGGGCCTGCCGCAGGCCGACGAGATCGTCCAGTCGGTGCGCAGCGCGTTCACCGGGCTCATCGACGTCATCCCGGCCGCGGCGTCGACCGACGACCCGTGGGCGCGGTACCCCGGCGAGATCGCACCGCCCGCACCCTCCGCTGACGACCACGAGCCGCTCGTGATCCCGCCGATCTCCGCGCCGGAGTCCGAGCCCGAGCCGGCCCCCGAGCCCCCGTCGGGCGACGCACCCGCGCTCGAGCTTGCACCGCCGCCGCGGACCGAGCCGGAGGCGCCCGCCTCGCTCGCCGGCGTTCTCGCCGATGCGCCGCCTCCCTTCGGGCTCGTGCCGTCCGCGGTCGTCCCCCCTCCTGCCGACGATGCGGCGTTCGCCCGCACTCCCGAGCCGCCCGAGCTCGAGCAGTCTGCCGAGACCGAGCAGCCGCCCGCGCTCATCGAGCCCAGCGTCGAACCGCCCGAGGAGGAGCCCGCCCCGCGCGCCGCTCGACCGATGCCGTCCGCTCCCATCGGCGCGCCGACCGGCCCGATCCTGACGAGCCCCGCAGCCGTCGCGG
>NZ_JAUSMI010000055.1 GCF_030645145.1 Microcella sp.
CTGCGCGGAGGCTACGAGTACGGCCGCGGCGGCAACCCGACGCGGGAGGCCTTGCAGAAGCAGCTCGCCTCGCTCGAGGGCGCGACCCACGCCTTCAGCTTCGCGTCGGGGCTCGCTGCCGAAGACGCGCTGCTGCGCGCCGTCCTGCGCCCCGGCGACCACGTGCTCATGGGCAACGACGTCTACGGCGGCACCCACCGGCTCGTGCGCCGCATCTTCGGCGACTGGAACATCGGGCTCACGACGATCGAGCTCGACGACCTGGAGGCCGTGCGCTCGGCCCTCGCCTCGACGGGCGCTCGGGTGCTGTGGCTCGAGACGCCGTCGAACCCGCTCATGAAGATCACCGACGTCGCCGCGCTCGCCGAGGTCGCGCACGCGGCCGGCGCGCTCGTCGTCGTCGACAACACCTTCGCGACCCCGTACCTCCAGCAGCCGCTCGCGCTCGGCGCCGACGTCGTCGTCCACTCGACGACGAAGTACCTCGGCGGGCACTCCGACGTCATCGGCGGCGCGGTCGTGCTCTCGGATGACGCGCTCGCCGAGAAGGTCGGCTTCCACCAGTTCGCCGCGGGCGCCGTCTCGGGCCCGCTCGACGCGTGGCTCACCACTCGCGGCATCAAGACGCTCGCCGTGCGCATGGATCGCCACTCGGCGTCGGCGCACGCGCTCGCATCGGCTCTCGAGGGGCATGCCGCGGTCACTCGCGTGTACTACCCCGGCCTGCCCTCGCACCCCGGGCACGACCTCGCCGCGCGCCAGATGCGGGGCTTCGGCGGGATGCTCTCGCTCGAGCTCGCGGGAGGCGCCGCGGCCGCGCGCGCTTTCGCCGAGGGGCTGCAGGTGTTCTCGCTCGCGGAGTCGCTCGGGGGAGTCGAATCTCTCGTCAACTACCCGAGCGAGATGACCCACGCCTCGGTGCGGGGCACGGCGCTCGAGGTGTCGGACGCGATCATCCGGCTCTCGGTGGGGCTCGAGGACGTCGAGGATCTGCTCGCCGACGTGCGGCAGTCGCTCGCGCGGCTGGGCTGACCGCCTCGATCACGCGACGTTCCCTCGTCGTCGGGCGGGCATCCGCGTGCATAATGGGCCTGCTGATGTGAACGTACACATCACCGGATCGGAAGGGTCTCGTGTCGAGTCCTGAGCAGGCGAGCGAGCCGGAGCGCGTGCGCGCCCCGAACATCCGCGACGTCGCCCGGGTCGCCGGGGTCTCGTACCAGACCGTCTCGCGGGCGCTCAACGACAGTCCGTCCATCCGGCCCGAGACGCTCGCGCGCGTGCAGGCCGCGATCGAGGAGCTCGGGTACCGGCCGAACCAGGCCGCGCGCGCGCTCGTCACGAGCCGATCGCGGACGATCGGGGTGCTCGCGGCGCAGACCGTCCACTACGGGCCGGCCACGAGCATCCAGGCCATCGAGACCGCCGCGCGCGAAGCCGGCTACCGCCTCTCGATCACCAACATCAGCTCGAGCGAGTACGCCTCGATCAAGGCCGGGCTCGACCACCTCATGGCGCAGTCGATCGAGGCGCTCATCGTCATCGCGCCGCAGGTGCGCGTGTTCGAGGCGCTCAACGACCTGCAGGTCGCGGTGCCGTTCGTCACGCTCGAGTCGACCGGGCTCAACACGGCGCACTCGCTGTGGGTCGACCAGATCCAGGGGGCGCGGCTCGCGACGCGGCACCTCATCGACCTCGGCCACACCGAGATCATGCACATCTCGGGGCCGCAGGACTGGATCGAGGCCGAGGCGCGGATGCAGGGGTTCCTGCGCGAGCTCGGTGACGCCGACCTGCGCACCCGCGCGCCCATCCTCGGCGACTGGACGGCGCACTTCGGCTACTACGCGGGGCTCGAGCTGCTGCGGTACCGCGACTTCACGGCCGTGTTCTGCGGCAACGACCAGATGGCGCTCGGCTTCATGCACGCGTGCCGCGAGTCGGGGCTATCGGTGCCCGGCGACATGTCGATCGTCGGGTTCGACGACATCCCCGAGGCGGCGCACTTCGCCCCGCCGCTCACGACGGTGCGGCAGAACTTCGCCGAGATCGGCCGGCGGGCGATCGAGCTCCTGCTCGGCGAGCTGCGCGGAGACACCGAGCTGAGCCACGCGCCCGTGCAGCCCGAGCTCATCGTGCGCCAGTCGACGGCGCGGCACGCGTAAGCGCGGCGCTCCGTGCCCGCCCCGGGCCGCGCGCGCTGCCGCACCGCCCGCGGCCCGCGCCATGCGCGGGCCGCGCG
>NZ_JAUSMI010000056.1 GCF_030645145.1 Microcella sp.
GTGCGCGCCGGGTCGCCGGCGAACTCGAGTGGCACGAAGATCGGGTCGTAGCCGAACCCTCCCCCGCCGGCGGCCTCGGCGGCGACGCGGCCCGGCCAGACCCCGAGCTCGACGGTCTCGAACGGAGCCCCGTCGACCGACTCGGTCGGGTCGACGAGCGCCGCGGCGCACGTGAACTGCGCGGTGCGGTCGGCGT
This sequence comes from Microcella sp., assembly GCF_030645145.1. GTDB lineage: Bacteria > Actinomycetota > Actinomycetes > Actinomycetales > Microbacteriaceae > Microcella. The sequence continues at coordinate 197 of NZ_JAUSMI010000056.1, forward strand.
CGGCCCCGAGGGCGGCGAGCGAGCGCAGCAGGTGGCGCACGTTGGCCGCGTCATCGCGCTGCCCCGAGTAGTAGGCCGAGTGGATGCCCGGGGCGCCGCCCAGGGCATCCACCGAGATCCCGGAATCGTCCGCGATCGCGGGGAGCCCGCTGTGCGCGGCCGCAGCTCGAGCCTTGATGAGGGCGTTCGCGGCGAACGAGTCACCGTCCTCCTCCGGGGCCGGGCCGTCGTAGGCGACGAGCTCGAGACCGGGGACGTGCGCGCCGAGGATGCGCTGGAGCTCCTGCACCTTGTGCGCGTTGTGCGTCGCGACGACGACCCGCATCCTCGTGACGGATCCGTCCGAGCCCGTACCGCTCACAGGCCGAGCGCCTCGCGCTGGTGCTCGGCGAGCGTGCGGCAGCCGCCGAGCGCGAGGTCGAGCAGCGCGTCGAGCTCGGCGCGGTCGAAGGGCGCGCCCTCCGCCGTGCCCTGCACCTCCACGAACTTGCCCGAACCCGTGACGACGACGTTCATGTCGGTCTCGGCGCGGACGTCCTCGACGTAGGGCAGGTCGAGCAGGGGAACTCCGTCGATGATGCCGACGCTGATCGCCGCGACCGAGTCCTTGAGGGCGACGGCCTTCCTGCCGATGAAGCCCTGCGCGCGGCCCCACTCGATCGCGTCGGCCATCGCGACGTAGGCGCCCGTAATCGCGGCCGTGCGCGTGCCGCCGTCGGCCTGCAGCACGTCGCAGTCGATGACGATCGTGTTCTCGCCGAGCGCCTTCATGTCGACGACGGCGCGGAGGCTCCGGCCGATGAGGCGCGAGATCTCGTGGGTGCGGCCGCCGACCTTGCCCTTGACGCTTTCGCGGTCCATGCGGCTGTTGGTCGATCGCGGCAGCATGCCGTACTCGGCGGTGACCCAGCCCTTGCCCTTGCCGGTGAGCCAGCGCGGCACGCCGTTCGTGAAGCTCGCGGTGCACAGCACCTTCGTGCCGCCGAAGGTGATGAGCGCGCTGCCCTCGGCCTGGGCGCTCCAGCCGCGCTCGATCGTGACGGGGCGCATCTCGTCGGCGGCGCGGCCGTCGGCGCGCTTGCTCGAGCCGAGGCCCGTGGATTCGGCGATCGTGGTCATGGGGTGCCTTTCGGGAGGGGGATCGTGCCGGTCGCGAAGGTCTCGACGTGCGAGACCTCGGGGCCGAGGAAGCGGGCGGCGAGCTGCCGGAACCGCTGCGTGTCGGGGCCCGTCGCCTCGAAGACGTGGCGCGGGGCATCCGTCGCCTGCGACAGCAGGTCGTGCTCGATGAGGCGGCGGTAGACGTCGTAGGCGGTCTCCTCGGCGCTCGAGACGAGCGAGACCTCGGGGCCGACGACGTACTGGATGGCTCCGGCGAGGAGCGGGTAGTGCGTGCAGCCGAGCACGAGCGTGTCGATCTCGGCCTCGCGCAGTGGGGCCAAGTACTCGGCGGCGACGGCCATGAGCTCGGGGCCGGTCGTGATTCCGGCCTCGACGAACTCGACGAAGCGCGGGGCGGCTGCGGTCGTGATGACGAGCTCGGGGTCGGCGACGAAGGCGTCGGTGTAGGCGCCCGAGCGGATCGTGCCCTCGGTGCCGATGACCCCGATGCGCTTCGTGCGGGTTCGGCGCACCGCCTGGCGCACGGCGGGCTGGATGACCTCGATGACGGGGATGCCGTGGCCCTGCTCGAAGCGCTCGCGCGCGTCGCGGAACATCGCCGCGCTCGCCGTGTTGCACGCGATCACGAGCGCCTTGACGCCCTGGTCGACGAGCTCGTCGAGGACGGCGAGAGCGTGCTCGCGCACCTCGGCGATCGGGCGCGGGCCGTAGGGGCCGTTCGCGGTGTCGCCGAGGTAGAGCAGCTGCTCGTGCGGCAGCTGGTCGATGATCGCGCGGGCGACGGTGAGGCCGCCGACGCCGGAATCGAAGACTCCGATCGGCGCGCTGCTCACCCCGAGAGTCTAGAGGGGGGCCTCAGTAGCGTGTGCGGGCGCGCTCCTGCGCCACGACCTGCTCGCGGTCGGCGAGACGGCGCAGCCCCGCGAGCGGCTGCGCCATGCGGTGGTTGCCGCGGATGCGCGGCTCGACCCGGTCGAGGAACGCCCAGTACCCGGCGGTGAACGGGCACGCATCCTCGCCCAGCCTCTTCGAGGGCGAGAAGCGGCACGACCCGCAGAAGTCGCTCATGCGGTCGATGTACGCCCCGCCGCTCGCATAGGGCTTCGTCGCGACCATGCCGCCGTCGGCGAACTGGCTCATGCCGATGACGTTCGCCGGCATGACCCACGGCGTGCCGTCGACGAACGCGCCCTGGAACCACGCCGTCAGCTCGGCCGGGTCGTAGCCGCGCTGCAGCGCGAAGCTGCCGAGCACCATGAGGCGCTGGATGTGGTGCGCGTAACCCGTGCGGCCGACGCCGTCGAGCACGTGGCTCAGGCAGCGGGCCTCGATCTGCGCGCCGTCGAGCTGCCACCACTCCGCCGGCAGCGGCGTCGTCGCCGCGAGGAAGTTGCTGCGCTCGACGTAGTCGGGCCCGAGGTGCCAGTACAGGTGCCACACCCAGTCGCGCCAGCCGATGAGCTGCCGCACGATGCCCTCGACGCTGTTGAGCGGGGCATTCCCCGCGGCGTGCTCCGCTACGACGCGGTCGACGATCTCGAGCGGGTGCAGCAGCCCCAGATTGAGCGGCACGCTGAGGCGGCTGTGGGCCATGGTGTCGTCACCCTGCAGCGAGGCGTCCTCGAACGGGCCGAAGTCGGTCAGCCGCGTGCCGATGAAGTCGTCGAGGGCGGCGAGGGCCTCGTCGCGCGTCGCCGCGAACGCGCGCGGAGCATCCGCCCCCAGGAACCGCACCCCGTCGGCCTCGAGACGATCGAGCGTCTCGCGCACGCTCGCATCGATGTCGTCCTCGACGGGCCGCCACGGGTCGGGCAGCCCGAGCGAGACCGCCCCCTTCGGCGGCCGCTCGCGGTTGTCGTGATCGAAGCTGAACTGCCCGCCGACGGGCTGGTCGCCCTCCATGAGGATGCCGGTGCGCTCGCGCACATCGCGGTAGAAGCGGTCCATGAGCAGCTGGGTCGGCTTCCTCCCCTCCGCCCACGCCGCGAACGTCGCGCGATCGGTCACGAAGCCCCGATCGGGCAGGATGCTCGCCCCGAGCCGCTCGACGAGCCGAGCCTGCGCCCACGAGGTCGCGCCGACCACCTCGAGGCACTCGCCGGTGAGCCCGCGCTCGCGCAGCGCGGCGGCGTACGACGGCGCCTCGACGAACTCGCCCCGGTCACCGAGCTCGCGCGCGCGATGCCGCAGCGCGCTCAGGTAGAGGTGCGCCTTGAGCCGGTGCGTCGGCCGGCGACGGAACACCTCGTGGTTCTCGATGAGGATCACGCGCCCGCCGTCGTCGAAGTGCGGGCCGAGCCGCTCACCGGTGAGCCAGCGGGTGGGGTCGGTCACGCTCGAACGCTAGAGCTCTAGGCTGTGCGGGTGACGACAGCGCTGCTCACCGACCGCTACGAGCTGACGATGATCGAGGCCGCGCTGCGCTCGGGTCGCGCGCATCGGCCGTGCGTCTTCGAGGTCTTCGGGCGGCGGCTTCCCGGCGGGCGCCGCTTCGGCGTCGTCGCCGGCACGGGGCGCGTGCTCGAGGCGATCGCCGACTTCCGCTTCGGCGCCGCCGAGCTCGACTGGCTGAGCGACAACGGCGTCGTCGACGAGGCGACGCTGCGCTACCTCGCCGACTACCGCTTCACGGGCAGCGTGCACGGCTACCGGGAGGGCGAGCTGTACTTCCCGAACTCGCCGCTGCTGACGGTCACCGGAACCTTCGCCGAGGCGGTCGTGCTCGAGACGGTCGTGCTGAGCATCCTGAACCACGACACCGCGGTCGCGACGGCCGCCGCCCGCATGGTCGCCGCCGCCGACGGGCGCCCGCTCGCCGAGATGGGGTCGCGCCGCACGGGCGAGGAGGCCGCGGTCGCCGCCGCGCGCGCCGCCTACATCGCGGGCTTCAGCGCGACCTCGAACCTCGAGGCGGGGCGGCGCTGGGGAATCCCGACGATGGGCACCGCGGCGCACTCATTCACCCTCCTGCACGACACCGAGGAGGACGCCTTCCGCGCCCAGGTCGACTCGCTCGGCGCGGGCACGACGCTCCTCGTCGACACGTACGACGTGCGCACGGCGATCGAGACGGCCGTGCGCGTCGCGGGGCCGACCCTCGGAGCGGTGCGCCTCGACTCCGGCGACCTGCCCGCGCTCGTGCGCGAGGTGCGCGCGCAGCTCGACTCGCTCGGCGCGACCGGCACGCGCATCACCGTCACGAACGACCTCGACGAGCACACGATCGCGGCCCTCCGCGGCGCCCCCGTCGACAGCTTCGGCGTCGGCACGGCCGTCGTCACGGGCTCCGGCTCCCCCGCGGCGGGCTTCGTCTACAAGCTCGTCGCGCACCGCGCCGACGCCTCCGAGACGTGGATGCCCGTAGCGAAGAAGAGCGCCGACAAGGTGTCGCTCGGCGGGGCCAAGCGCGGCGAGCGGCTCCTGCACGACGGGCGGGCCCTCGCCGAGCACGTGCTCGTCGACGACGATCGCGACGGCGTGCCCGAGGAGGACGCGTCCTCCGCGGTCGAGGGCTCGCACGGCGGGACGGTGCGCCCGCTCACCGTCGCGCTCATCCGCGAGGGCGAGGCGGACGAGCGCTGGATCGGCCCCGAGGGCGTGCGGCGTGCGCGCGTGCACCACGCGGCCGCGGTCGCCGAGCTGCCGCTCGAGGCGTTCCGCCTCGGCCGCGGCGAGCCCGTGCTGCCGACCGTCGTGCGCTGACGACGATCGAGCACGGGCCCGCCGGGCGGCTCAGCCCTCCTCGTCGTCCGAGCGCCGCGATCGCCACCGGCCGCGCCGCACGGGCTCGTCCGGCTCGGGAGGGATCACGAGCTGCGACGTCGTGATGTCGGTCGGGCGGTCGCCCGGCTCCCACATCCGGTTCACCGCCGCGGAGACGGAGGTGTCGGCGGCGAGCGCCGCCTCGAGCGCTCTCTCCATCCGGCTCTGCCGGCGCCGCAGCCACAGACCCACGGCGATGAGCAGGATGAGCGCGACGTAGCAGGTCGCGGCGAACGGCCGCGTGAACAGCGTCGTCAAATCGCCCTGGTTGAGCTGGAGCGATCGCCGCAGCTGCGCCTCCCCCATCGGCCCCAGGATGAGCCCGACGACGAGCGGAGCGATCGGGTACCCGTAGCGCCGGAGGAAGAACCCGAGGACGCCGATGAGCAGCAGGATCACGATGTCGGTCAAGGCGAAGTTCACCGCGAACGCGCCGAGCACCGCGAACGTGAGGATCCCCGCATAGAGGTAGGGGCGCGGGATCTGCAGGAGCTTCACCCAGATCCCGACGAGCGGCAGGTTGAGCACGAGGAGCAGAACGTTGCCGATGTAGAGGCTCGCGATGAGTGACCACACGAGCGCCGGCTGGTTCTGGAACAGCTGCGGACCCGGCTGGATCCCGTACGACTGGAAGGCCGACAGGATGATCGCGGCGGTCGCGGTCGTCGGCAGGCCGAGCGTGAGCAGCGGCACGAGCACTCCCGCTGCCGCTGCGTTGTTCGCCGACTCGGGGCCGGCGACGCCCTCGATCGCGCCGCGGCCGAACTCGTTCTTGTGCTTGCTGAGCTTCTTCTCGGTCGCGTACGAGAGGAAGGTCGCCACGTCGGCTCCTCCCGCCGGGATCGTGCCGATCGGGAAGCCGATCGCCGTCCCGCGCAGCCACGGGCGCCACGAACGGCGCCAGTCGTCGCGCGACATCCAGCTCCGCCACCCGCGGGTGACGGGGATGAGCGCGACGGGGCCTCGACGCAGTCGCGAGGCGACGTAGAGGGTCTCGCCCACGGCGAAGACCCCGACCGCGACGAGCACGACATCGATTCCGTCGGCGAGGGGCAGGAGGCCGAACGTGTAGCGGGCCTGCCCCGTGAGCACCTCGGTGCCGATGAGTCCGATGAAGAGCCCGATGCCGAGCGACACGAGGCCGCGCCAGACGGAGGAGCCGAGGAGCGCCCCGACGGTGACGAACGCGACGACGATGAGCGCGACGTAATCCGCCGGTGCGAGGTTCACGGCCCAGGCGGCGAGCACGGGGGCGAGCAGCGTGAGGCCGATCGTCGCGATCGTGCCCGCGACGAACGAGCCGAGGGCGGCGGTCGCGAGCGCGGCGGCGCCGCGCCCGATCTTCGCCATCTTGTTGCCCTCGAGCGCCGTCACGATCGAGGCGGACTCACCGGGCGTGTTGAGCAGGATGCTCGTGGTCGAGCCGCCGTACATGCCTCCGTAGTAGATGCCCGCGAAGGTGATGAGAGCCGCGGTCGGCTCGAGCGTGTAGGTGAGCGGCAGGAGGAGCGCGACGGTCATCGCGGGCCCGATGCCGGGCAGCACCCCGACGGCCGTGCCGATGAGCACGCCGAGGAAGGCGTAGAGCAGGAACTCCGGGTTCAGGGCGACCTGGAACCCTTCGAGCAGTGCGAGCAGGTTGTCCATGAGGGGGCCCTTCTAGGCGCCGAGGAGCGGGCCGAGCACCGGACCGAGCGGGAGGGAGAGTCCGAGCCCGAGGCCGAACCCGAGCTGGATCGCGAGACCGAGCGCGAGACCGACGAGAGCGGCGACCCACCAGCGTCGCGCGCCGAGCGCCCACGCGACGATCGCGAACAGCAGCGCGGCGGCGAAGGCCCACCCGATGACGGTGACGAGCGCGATGTGCGCGATCACGGCGATCACGATCTTCGCGAGCGTGCGCCAGTCGGTCGCGGCGGCGGAGTCGATGTCCTCCCCTTCCTCCTGCGAACTCGCACGGCCGCGGAGGACCTCGACGAGGACGCCGACGGAGGAGACGATCAGGATGCCTCCGACGAGGTACGGGAACGCGGTGGGCCCGACGGCGTTCGCCGATTCGGGGACGCGGATGCTCGAAGCGCCCACGAACGCGAAGACGCCGAGGGCGAGGGCGAGGCCGGCGAAGACGAGCTCGCCAAGGCGCCCCCGCCAGCGAGGGCCGTCGGAAGCGGCGGCCTCGTCAGCGGCGGGAACGCTCGCCCCGGAGGGGCCGGGCCGCGCGGGCCCGACCCCTCCGTGAGTCGATGAGGAGCTCATCAGCCGGCCAGCAGACCGATCGTGCGCAGCGTCTGCCCCACCTCGGCGATGTTGGCGTCGACGAAGTCGGCGAACTCGTCGCCGACGAGGAAGGCGTCAGCCCAGCCGCGGGTCTCGCGCGTCTCGGTCCAGGCGTCGGAGGAGTGGAGCTCCTCGGCGATCGTGACGAGCGCCGCGCGCTCCTCCTCGGTGATGCCGCCGGGGGCGAGGAGCCCGCGCCAGTTCGTGAGGACCACGTCGTAGCCCTCGTCGCTGATCGTCGGGACGTCCGGCAGGTTGTCGACCGGCTCCTCCGAGGAGACGGCGAGCGCGCGCATCGTGCCCGCCTCGATGTGCTCGACGAACTCGCCCACGCCGGAGATGCCGGCGCTCACGTTGTTGCCGAGGATGAGCGTGACGGCTTCGCCGCCTCCGGAGTTCGGGATGTAGTTCAGCTGCGCGGGGATCTCGGCGGGGTCGAGCCCGGCGGCCTCGAGCAGGAGGCCGGCGAGGATGTGATCGGCGCCGCCTGCGGAGCCGCCCGTCACCGTGACGTCCTGTCCGTTCTCGACGATGTCGTCGACGAGGTCCTCGAGAGTCTCGTAGGGCGACTCGGCGGGAACGACGACGACGAGGGCCTCCTCGGTCAGTCGCGCGATGGGCGTCGTGTCCTCGAGGCGGCGCTCCGAGGCGTTGGTCTCGACCGCACCCACCATCACGAGGCCCGTGACCATGAGCGTGTAGGGGTCGGTCTCGTTGGCGAGAGCGGCGAGGCCGACGGTGCCGCCGGCGCCGCCGATGTTCGTGACGGGGGCGGAGCCGACGATGCCGTCGGCGGTGAGCACCTCGCTCACGGCGCGACCCGTCTGGTCCCACCCGCCGCCGGGGTCAGCGGGGACGATGATCTGGACGGCGTCGGGAGCGACAGCCTCGGCCGCCGGAGCGTCCGGGTCGGGAGCGGCGGAGGGCGAGGCGCACGCTCCGAGCGCGAGAGCGGTCGTTGCCGCGACGAGGACGGTGGTGAAGGTACGCATGGATCTTGTCTCCTCATTGAGAGCCCGCGTCATCGCGGGCGGTGAACGTGCTGCGTGATCGATGACGGTAGGGCGGGCGACGGGCAGGTGCGAGCCGCCGAGGGCTTGCGTAACTATTGGTCGCTCTGGAACTTGTGGTCGGCACGGCAGACTGAGGGCGTGGGCCGATCGATGTCGCTGCGCGTCCAGCTCCTGCTGCTGCAGGCGCTCATCGTCGTCGCGACCGTCGCGGGCACCGGCGTCCTCGTCGGAGCCCTCCAGGAGCGGCTCCTCCGCGATGCCTACCTCGACCGCATGACGGCCGTCGCCCAGTCCGTGGCTCGACTGCCGGTCATCCTCGACGCCTACGGCTCCGCCGACCCGAGCGCGGTGATCCAGCCGGTCGCGGAGGTCATCCGGGAGGCCTCGAACGTGACCTACGTCGTCGTGACCGACGCGCAGGGCATCCGGTTCTCGCACCCCAACCCCGAGCGAATCGGCGAGCCCGTCTCGACCGATCCCTCCGTCCCCCTCTCGGGCGAGATCTTCGTCGGCACCGAGACGGGCACCCTCGGGGAGTCGTGGCGCGTGAAGGTGCCCGTGTTCGCCGAGGACGGGACCATCGTCGGGGCGGTGTCCGTCGGAATCCTCGAGAGCGCGCTCCGGGAGGAGTACGCCGGCAGCCTCACGCCACTTCTCGCCGCCCTCGGGGGTGCGGCCGTGCTCGGCGTGCTCGGCGCGGCGGGCGTCACGGCGATCATCCGCCGCCGCATCTACCGTCTCGAGCCGAAGCAGATCGCCTCGCTCGTGGACGCCAACGAGATCATGCTGCACGGCCTCAGCGAGGGCGTCATCGCCGTCGACGGCGCGGGGGTGATCACCGTCGCGAACGACGCGGCGCGAGACCTCCTGGCCGCGGGAGACCGGAAGCTCGTCGGGCTGCCCGCCGCGGAGGTCCTCGAGCCGGGGCTCCGGGCCGTTCTCGACGATGGCGAGCGCGAGGGCAGGCTCGTCCTCGTCGGCGAGCGGATCCTCGTCGCCCGGAGCACCGGGCGTCACCGCGACGACGGCCGCGCGGTGGACGCGACCCTCCTGATCCGCGACCACACCGAACTGCACGATGCGGTGCGACAGATGGAGGGCGCGCAGTCGCTCACGGACGGCCTGCGTGCGCAGGCGCACGAGTTCCAGAATACGATGCACGTCGTCGGTGGTCTGCTCGAGCTCGGGCTGCCGCAGGATGCGCTCGCGGTCGTCCGACGCGAGGGGCGGGGCGGCTCGCTCGGGACCGAGGCGGCGGACGCCCTGCAGGACGAGCCCGAGCTGGCCGCCCTCCTGATGGTCAAGCGCATCCAGGCGCGCGAGCGCGGGATGTCGCTCGAGGTCGACGTCGCCCCGCGTCCGGAGGGCGGCGACGGGCTGCGCACGGGCCTCATCGGGGAGGGCGACCTCGTCACGATCGTCGGGAACCTCGTCGACAACGCGATGGAGGTCGGCGGCGTCGGCACGCGCATCGTGCTCCTCATCGCGTGGACGGACGATCGCGTGACGATCACCGTGGAGGACGACGGGCCCGGCGTGCAGCTCGCGCTGCGCGAGCGCGTGTTCGACGTGGGGGTCAGCACGAAGGATGCGCCGGGGACCGCGGACGGGCAGGCCCCCCAGCGCGGCATCGGCCTCGCGCTCGTCCGCCGCATCGCCGAGCGCCACCGCGGCTCCGCCACCGTGGACGACTCCCCCGCCCTCGGCGGCGCGCGCTTCGTGATCGACCTGCCCGCTGTGCGCCCCGCGCACGAGGAGGCGACGCGATGACCGCGGTGCCGAGCGTCGTGATCGTCGACGACGACGAGGCGGTCGCGACCCTGCACGAGCGCTTCGTCATCGCGCACGGGCGGTTCCAGGTCGCCGCGGTCGCCCATACGGGCCCGACCGCGCTCGAGGAGATCCGGCGCATCCGCCCGGATCTGGTGCTCCTCGACTTCTACCTGCCCGGGCTCAGCGGGCTCGAGCTGCTGCGTGAGCTGCGCGCGGACGGAGGTCAGCAGCCCGAGGTGATCGCCGTGACGGCCGCGCGCGATGTGGAGAGCGTGCGGCAGGCGCGCGCCGCCGGAGTCCGCCACTACCTCGTGAAGCCGTTCGGCCCCGCGCAGCTGCAGGATCGGCTCGACGAGATCCTGCTGCAGCGCTCCGTCCTCGAGCGGAGCCCCGCGAGCGCTCACCTCGACCAGTCCTCGATCGACGCCCTCCTCGCCGGTGCGTCTCGGCGCCCCGCTCCGCTGCCGAAGGGCCTGAGCGCGGAGACGCTCTCGGCCGTCGACCGCGCCGTTCCCTCCGACGGCGAGCTCTCGGCGACGGAGATCGGCGAGCTCATCGGGATCTCCCGCGTCGCGGCCCGCCGGTACCTCGAGCATCTCGCCGCCGTCGGCCGCGTCGAGCGCTCGCTCGACTACGCGACGGCCGGGCGTCCGGGCGTCCGCTACCGCGCTCGGCGCGCGTCGCGAAGCTGAGCGCGCGGGGAGAGTCCTCTCCACCGGGTGCCGGAACTCCGTAGGGTCGGGGGGTTCGAAGGAGGACGCATGACCCGCATCGGATTCCACGCTTCGCACGAGCAGATCGAGCCCCGCGCTCTGCTCGAGGCCGTCGCCCTCGCCGAGGAGATCGGTTTCACGGACGCGATGGGCAGCGACCACTTCGCGCCCTGGAGCGAGGAGCAGGGCGAATCCGCCTTCTCCTTCGCCTGGATGGGCGCCGCGCTCGAGCGCACGAGCATGCGCATCGGCCAGGTGCACGCCCCCGGTCAGCGCATCCACCCCGCGATCAGCGCGCAGGCGATCGCGACGCTCGAGGCCATGAACCCCGGCCGCTACTGGGTCGCGCTCGGCAGCGGCGAGAACCTCAACGAGCGCATCACGGGCGACCCGTGGCCGCCGAAGCCCGTCCGCAACGCGCGCTTGCGCGAGTGCGTCGACGTGATCCGCGCCATGCTCGCCGGCGAGGAGGTCACGCACGACGGCCTCGTCAAGGTCGACCGCGCCCGGCTCTGGACGCGACCCGAGACCCCGCCTCCGCTCATCGCGACCGCGGTCACGCCCGAGACCGCGGCGTGGGCCGCCGAGTGGGCCGACGGCCTCATCACCGTCAACCAGAGCGACGAGAAGCTGCGCCGCGTGAGCGACGCCTACCGCGACGCCGGAGGCCGCGGCGACGTGCTCGTGCAGATCCACGTCTCGTGGGCGCGCACCGAGCAGGAGGCCCTCGACTCGGCCTTCCACGAGTGGCGCACCAACGTCTTCGCCCCTCCCCTGTGCTGGGATCTCGACTCGCCCCGCGCGTTCGCGCAGGCCGCGGCGCACGTGCGACCCGACGACGTGCGCGACTCCGTCGTCGTCACCGACAGCGCCGACCACGTGGTCGAGTCGGTGGGGCGGATGCTCGACACGGGCTACGACGGGGCGTACATCCATCACGTCCCGGTCGAGCAGAGGCCCTTCCTCGAGCAGGTCGCGCCGAGCATCCTCGCCGCGTTCACCGAGCGGGCAGAGCCGGCAGGAGCGCGAGCATGAGACTGACCGACACCGGCGACCTGTGGTGGAAGACCGCGGTCGTGTACTGCCTCGACATCGAGACCTTCATGGACTTCAACGACGACGGCGTCGGCGACTTTGAGGGCCTCGCTCACCGCATCGACTACCTCGCCGAGCTCGGCGTCACGTGCCTGTGGCTCATGCCGTTCTACCCGACCCCGGGGCGCGACGACGGCTACGACATCATCGACTTCTACGGCGTCGACTCGCGGCTCGGCCACCACGGCGACCTCGTCGAGGTGCTGCGCACGGCGAAGGATCGCGGCATGCGCGTCATCGCCGACCTCGTCGTCAACCACACGTCCGACCAGCACCCGTGGTTCAAGGCGTCGCGGTCGAGCAAGGACAACCCGTTCCGCGACTTCTACGTGTGGCGCGACGAGATCCCGCCGAACGCGCCGACCAACGTCTTCCCCGACAAGGAGGACGGCGTCTGGCAGCTCGACGAGAAGACCGGCCAGTACTACCTGCACAACTTCTACCGCCACCAGCCCGACCTCAACCTCGCCAACCCCAAGGTGCGCGACGAGATCGCGAAGGTCATCGGCTACTGGATGCAGCTCGGCTTCAGCGGCTTCCGCGTCGACGCCGTGCCGTTCCTCAAGCAGGACGGCGACCCGGGCGTCGACCCGCACGAGCTCCTGCGCTCGCTTCGCAAGTACCTCACGCGGCGCGCGGGCGACTCGGTGCTGCTCGGCGAGGTCAACCTCCCCTTCGAGGAGCAGTACGCGTTCTTCGGCGGCGAGGCGGCCGACGAGCTGACCATGCAGTTCGATTTCGTCGGGATGCAGAAGCTCTACCTCTCGCTCGCTCGACAGGATGCCCGGCCCCTCGCCGATTCGCTGCGCGAGCGCCCCGTCCTCGCTCAGGAGTCGCAGTGGGCCAACTTCGTCCGCAACCACGACGAGCTCACCCTCGACAAGCTCAGCGAGGCCGAGCGCATGGAGGTCTTCGAGGCGTTCGCCCCCGACGAGGGGATGCGCGTGTTCGATCGGGGCATCCGCCGCCGCCTGCCGACGATGCTCGCCGGCGACCCGCGTCACGTGCGCATGGTCTACAGCATCCTGTTCTCGCTGCCCGGGACCCCGGTGATCTTCTACGGTGAGGAGATCGGCATGGGCGAGAACCTGGAGCAGGCCGGCCGGCTCGCGGTGCGCACGCCCATGCAGTGGAACGCCGCCGCCAACGGCGGGTTCTCGCGCGCTCGCTCGCGCCGACTCGTCGCCCCCGTGACGCCCGACGGATTCGGACCCGCTCACGTCAACGCGGCCGATCAGCGCAGCGACCCCGACTCGCTGCTCTCGTTCTTCGAGAAGCTCATCCGCCGCTACCGCGCGTCGGTCGAGATCGGCTGGGGCGAGCTCACGATCATCGACGCGGGCGTCGACTGCGTGCTCGTGCACGCCGTCCAGGGCCAGGAGGGGCGCATGATCGCCGTGCACAACTTCTCCTCCGACCCGCAGGAGATCGAGTTCGCGCTGCCCGACGGCATGGGTCCGAACGCGGAGCTCGTCGAGCTGCTGCGCGACGGCGGCGTCGTCGCCGATGAGAAGGGGCGCGTGTCGATCGCGCTCGACGCCTTCGACCACCGCTGGCTGCGCGTGCACGATGGGGACGACAAGCGACTGAGCTAGCTCGCGCGCTCCTCGGGCGCCTGCACGCGCTGGCCGACGACGGCGCTCACGCCGTCCTGCCGCATGCTGACGCCGTAGAGGGCGTCGGCGATCTCCATCGTGCGCTTCTGGTGCGTGATGATGATGAGCTGCGAGCTCTCGCGCAGGTCGCGGAAGATCGTCAGCAGGCGGCCGAGGTTCGCGTCGTCGAGCGCCGCCTCGACCTCGTCCATGATGTAGAACGGGCTCGGTCGGGCCTTGAAGATCGCGATGAGCAGCGCGACGGCCGCGAGCGAGCGCTCGCCGCCCGAGAGCAGGCTCAGCCGCTCGATCTTCTTGCCCGCGGGCTTGACCGTGACCTCGATGCCCGTCGTGAGCATGCTCTCCGGGTCGGTCAGCAGCAGCTGACCCGTGCCGCCGGGGAAGAGGATCGGGAAGACCCGGTCGAAGGCGTCCTTCGTGTCGGCGAAGGCCGCGGCGAAGATGTGCTGCATCGTCTCGTCGAGCTCGTCGATGATCGCGAGGAGGTCGCGGCGCGTATTGGCGAGGTCGGTGAGCTGCTCGCTGAGGAACTTGTGGCGCTGCTCGAGCGCGGCGAACTCCTCGAGGGCGAGCGGATTCACTCGGCCGAGCTGGCTGAGCTTGCGCTCGGCGCGCGCGAGGCGCGCCTGCTGCTCGGCCCGGTCGAACGGGCGGCCCGCGTGGGCCCCCGGCTCATCGGAACCGGCGGCGGGCGCGGCGAGCGGGTGCGCGCGACCCTCGGCGACGAGCTCGGCGACGCGCGCCGACTCCTCGTCGGTCGTGGGGTCGAAGAGCGGGGCATCCGGGTCGGGGTTGACGCGCGAGGCCGCCTCGGCGGCGACGGCGTCGGCGACCGCGCGCGCTGCGGCGGTCAGGGCGTCGTCGTCGGGAACCGGCACGGCGGGACCGTACTCGGCGACGAGGACGTCCTCGACGAGACCGAGCTCGTCGCCCGCGCGCTCGAGCAGCTGCGAGAGGTGCAGCTTCTTCTCGTAGATCTGCAGCTCGAGGCCGTGGACGTTCTCAGTGATCGCGTGCAGGCGCTCGCGCAGCGCCGACTCGGAGCGGCGGAGCTCGCCGAGCTCCTCGTTCTGCTGCTGGCGCTCGGTCTCGGCGCGGTGCAGCTCGACGCGGGCCTCGGCGACGGCGCGATCGACGGCGGCGAGCACCGCGGGCACCGACTCAGCCACGCGCGCGGCGCGCTCGACCTGCTTCTGGCGGAGGACGGCGCGGCGCGCGGCCTC
>NZ_JAUSMI010000064.1 GCF_030645145.1 Microcella sp.
GGTTGCACTTCTACAATCAGCACCGGCCCCACACTGCGATCGGAAAGCTTCCGCCCGCCAGCCGCCTCTCAAACAACCTGCCTGGGCACTACAACTAGACCGTCACGCGCAGGGCGCCGACGACCTCGTCGCCGCCGAGCACGGGTTCGACGATCGCGTCGAGCACCTCGGCGGCCGCATCCGCGTCGACGAGGCCCTCCGCGACGAGGAGAGCGAGGGCGACGGGCGTCGTCGCGCGCATGGAGCCGTCGAGCACCTTCACCGCCACGGCGACGCCCGAGCGCGTGCCCATGACCACGAGTCCCTCGGCGCCGATCTTCGCGAGCACGCCGAGCCTCTCGATCGCGAGGGTGTTGGCGCGCCCCGGTCCGTCGATCGCCCACGGCTCGGCGGCGACCGCGGTCATGAGCCGCGCGGCCTCGTGCGTGCGCCCGCTCGAGACGCGGGCGATGCCGCGCGCGAGCGCCGCGAGCGAGGTCGCGTGCAGCGGTGCGCCGCACCCGTCGATGCTCGAGTGCCGGACGGTCTCGCCCGTCCACTCCTCGATCGTGGCGCGGATGCGCCGCTGCAGCGGATGCTCCGGGTCGAGGTAGGTCGCGGCGTCGGCCCCGAGCGCGTCGCTCGCCCGCAGGAATCCGGCGTGCTTGCCCGAGCAGTTCATCGTCTCCCGTGCCGGGCCCAGACCGGCGGCGCGGCGGTCGGAGCGCGCGCGGGCGCCGAGGGGCCACTGGGCCGGGCACTGCAGGGCGGAGGCGTCGCGACCGTCGGCCGCGAGCATCCGCTCGACGACGGCGACGTGCGCGGGAGACCCGCAGTGCGAGGCGGTCGCGAGCACGAGCTCGTCGTCGGCGAAGCGCGCGCCGGTGCCGAGCACGGCGATCGACTGGAGAGGCTTGAGCGTCGAGCGCGGATAGACGGTGGCGTGGATGTCGCCGAGGGCGCGGAGGACGCGCCCGTCGGCATCCACGAGCGCGACGGCGCCGAGGTGGCGCGACTCGACGAGCCCCGACCGCTCGATGACCGCGAGCTCGACCGAGCCCTCGGCGGTCAGCGCGCCGTGATCGGGGACACCGCCGTCGCTGCGGGCGCTCACGCCTCCGAGAGCACGGTGTCGAGCACCGCGACCGCCTCGCGCAGCAGCTCGTCGCTGATGACGAGCGGCGGGAGGAAGCGGATCACGTTGCCGTAGGTGCCCGCGGTGAGCACGAGCACGCCGTGCTGGGCGGCGGCCGCGGCCAGGCGCGACACCGTCGCCGCGTCGGGCTCGTGCGTCTCGGGGTCAACGAACTCGATCGCGATCATCGCGCCGATGCCGCGCACGTCGCCGATGACGGGGTGCTTGGCCTGCAGCTCGCGCAAGAGCGGCACGAGCGTGCTCTCGATGCGGGCGGCCTCGTGGAGGAGCCCGCGCTCCTCGATCTGCTCGAAGACGGCGATCGCCGCGGCGCACGCGACCGGGTTGCCGCCGTACGTGCCGCCGAGCCCGCCCGCGTGCGCGGAGTCCATGATCTCGGCGCGGCCGACGACGCCCGCGAGCACCATGCCGCCCGCGATGCCCTTCGCGGTCGTGATCATGTCGGGCACGAGCCCGAAGTGCTCGCTCGCGTACCAGGCGCCCGTGCGGGCGACGCCCGACTGCACCTCGTCGGCGACGAAGACGATGCCGTTGGCGGTGCACCACTCCTGCAGAGCGAGGAGGTAGCCCTCGGCCGGCACGATGAAGCCGCCTTCGCCCTGGATGGGCTCGGCGACGAGGCACGCGAGATCCTGCGCGCCGACGCGCTTCTCGAGGTACGAGATCGTCCGCTTGGCGGCCTCGGCGCCCGAGAGCCCGTCGTGGAAGGGGTACGAGTTGGGCGCGTGGTACACGTCGCCCGCGAACGGCCCGAAGCCGAGGTTGTAGGGCATGGCCTTGAAGTTCATGGCCATCGTGAGGTTGGTGCGGCCGTGGTAGCCGTGGTCGAGCACCGCGACGCCGTTGCGGCCGGTGTGCTTGCGCGCGATCTTCACGGCATTCTCGAGCGCCTCGGCGCCCGAGTTGACCAGAACGACCTTCTTGGCGTGGTCGCCGGGCGTGTGCTGCACGAGCAGCTCGGCGACGCGCACGTACGGCTCGTACGGGGTCACCGTGAAGAGCGTGTGGGTGAGCTTGGCGACCTGCTCCTGGACGGCGGCGACGACCGCGTCGTTGGAGTGACCGACGCCCATGACGCCGATGCCGCCGCCGAGGTCGATGAAGTGGTTGCCGTCGACGTCGACGACGATCGCGTCGTGCGCGCGGTCGATGTAGACGGGGAGGGTCGTGCCGACGCCGCCGGAGACGACCTCGAGACGGCGGGCGTGCAGGGCCTGCGACTTCGGACCGGGCACGGCGGTGACGATGCGGCGCTCCTGAGCGACCTCGTGCTCGCTCATGGCGCTCGGAACGGAGGCGGAGAGGGTGTCAGTCATGGTGGGATGAGTGTACTCCCGGGTCCTCCGCCCGGGCCGGAAGGCGGAACGATCATGAGCGCGCACCACGGCTACGCCGTCCGCATCGAGTGGACGGGGAACAGGGGCGAGGGCACGGCCTCGTACCGCGCCTACGGTCGCGACCACCGCATCCTCGCCGAGGGCAAGAACCACGCGATCGACGGGTCGAGCGATCGCACGTTCCACGGCGACGCCGAGCGCTGGAACCCCGAGGAGATGGTGATCGCCGCCCTCGCCCAGTGCCACATGCTGAGCTACCTGCACGTGGCCTCGGCGAACGGCCTCGTCGTCGTCGACTACACCGACGACGCGACGGGCACGCTTGAGACGGTCGGCGACGGCGGCCGGCTGACCGAGGCGACGCTGCGCCCGATCGTGACGCTCGCGGCGCAGCACACGGGGGCGGATGCGGACCGGGCCGGCGCGCTCCACGAGCGGGCGAGCGAGCTGTGCTTTATCGCGAACTCGGTGAGCTTCCCGGTCCACCACGAGGTGCGCATCCTCATCGCGAGCGAGTAGCGGCGGGGGAGTACCCGCTCGGAGCCCGCACCAAGGCCGTCCGTGGGAGGATGGGGACTTCGTGCCCGCTGACGCAAAGGACTCTCTCGTGCGCCGCACCTCCGCTCTTCTCCTCTCGCTCGGCCTCGTGGCCACGCTCGCCGCGTGCTCGCCGGCCGCGGAGGACTCCACCGCCGACCGGGCGAACGAGGCCTGCGAGCCCACCGCGTCGGGCGCCTCCTCCGAGGCGATCACCGTCGCGGGCGACTTCGAGGCGCAGCCCGAGATCTCCTTCGAGGGCCCGCTGGAGCCCGAGGAGACCGAGCGCACCGTCGTCATCGAGGGCGACGGGGCCGCCGTCGCCGAGGGCGACACCGTGAACGTCAGCTACACGATCCTCAACGGCGGCACCGCCGAGCAGATCGAGACGACCTTCGAGGCCGGCCAGACCGTCCAGGTGCTCGTCGACAGCGAGTCCAAGCTGCTCTCCGGCCTGTCCAAGTCGCTCGTGTGCGCCACCGAGGGCTCGCGCGTCGTGGGCGTCATCCCGCCCGCCGACGCGTTCGGCGCGGAGGGCCAGGCGCAGTTCGGTCTCGAGGCCGAGCAGTCGCTCGTCTTCGTCGCCGACGTCGTCTCGATCGCGGCCGAGCCGCTCGAGCGCGCCGAGGGCAGCGCGGAGGAGGCCCCGGAGGGCTTCCCGACCGTCGAGCTCGCCGAGAACGGCGAGCCGACCATGACGATCCCCGACGAGGAGCCGCCGACCGAGTTCCAGCTCGCGACGCTCATCCAGGGCGACGGCGACGAGGTCGGCGCGGACGACACCGTGACGGTCCACTACACGGGCATCAACTGGAACACGGGCGAGATCTTCGACTCCAGCTGGGAGCGCGGCCAGCCCGCGTCGTTCCCGACGAGCGGCGTGATTCCCGGCTTCCGCGACGCGCTCGTCGGTCAGCTCGTCGGCTCGCAGGTCATCGCGATCATCCCGCCCGAGCTCGGCTACGGCCCGCAGGGCGGCACGCCCGACGGCTCGATCGGCGCGGAGGACACGATCGTCTTCGTCGTCGACATCCTCGCCACGAGCTAAGGGCGGGGGATGCCCGGCGCGCGTCGGGCAGGATGGTGACCATGCGCGACGTCATCATCCTCGGCTCCACCGGCTCGATCGGCGTCCAGGCGCTCGAGGTCATCGCGGCGAACCCCGACCGCTTCCGGGTCGTCGGGCTCGCAGCGGGACGCAACCGCGAGCTCGTCGAGGCCCAGGCGCGCGCCCACTCCGTGGAGCACGTCGCCCTCGGCGCCGAGGCCGCGGCCGAGCTCGTGCGGGATGCCGCCTGCGACGTCGTCCTCAACGGCATCACCGGGTCGGTCGGTCTCGCGCCGACGCTCGCGGCGCTGCGCGCAGGGCGCATCCTCGCTCTCGCCAACAAGGAGAGCCTCATCGTCGGCGGCTCGCTCGTCACGAGCCTCGCGGCGCCCGGGCAGATCGTTCCCGTCGACAGCGAGCACTCCGCGATCGCGCAGGCGCTGCTCGCGGGCGAGCATCACGAGGTGCGCCGGCTCGTGCTGACCGCGAGCGGCGGGCCGTTCCGCGGGCGCTCGCGCGCCGAGCTCGCCCACGTGACCCCGGCCGACGCCCTCGCGCACCCCACGTGGGACATGGGGAAGGTCATCACGACCAACTCCTCGACGCTCGTCAACAAGGGGCTCGAGGTCATCGAAGCCCACTTGCTCTTCGACGTCCCCTTCGACCGCATCGACGTGACCGTGCATCCGCAGTCGATCGTGCACTCGATGGTCGAGTTCGTCGACGGGTCGACGATCGCCCAGTGCTCGCCGCCCGACATGCGCCTGCCGATCTCGCTCGGCCTCGACTGGCCGCGCCGCGTCGCGGGTGTCGGCGCCCCGCTCGACTGGACGACCGCGAGCCGCTGGGATTTCGCTCCTCTCAACGAGGAGGCGTTTCCGGCCGTCGCGCTCGCCAAGAGCGTCGGACTCGCCGGGGCGACCTACCCCGCGGTGTTCAATGCGGCGAACGAGCAGGCGGTGCACGCTTTCCACGACGGCGCGGTGAGCTATCTGGGGATCCTCGACGTCGTGCGCGCGGTCGTCGACCGGCACGAGGCGCAGCCCATGACGCTCGAGGGCGTACTGGAGGCGGAGCGCTGGGCGCGGGCCGAGGCCGACGCTCTCATCGCGAGCGGAGCGCTCGGGCCGTAGCGGTCAGCGGCGCGGCGGCGACTCAGTCCTTCGGCTTGCCGCGGTCGTCCGGCGGGCCGGGCTCGCCCGGGTTGCCGCGGCCGTTGCCGTTGCCGTTGCCGTTGCCGGTGTCGCTGCTGCTGTCGTCGCCCGAGGTCGTGCCGCCGCCGGTGCCGCCGGTGCCGCCGGCCGACCCGCCGCTCGTGCCCGGTTCGGCCTCGGCCGGCTCGGGAGTCGGTGTGGGGTCGCGCGTCTCCTCGACCTGCTGAGCGATGGCGGTCTCGAGATCGGAGCGCACCAGACGGATCGCGACCATGATTGCGTCATAGCGTGCGTTGCTGATCTCGCCGCGCGCGAATGCGGCGACGGCCGCGGCCTCGAGCTCGTCGAGCGAGCCGGCGGCGGCTGCGTAGTCGTCCGCGCTCGCAGCCTCGGAGATCTCGAGCACGACCGACTGAAGCTCGTTCGCGGCCGTCGGCGTGTAGGTGCGGGAGGACTCCGTGGCGGAGCAGCCGGCGAGCCCGATCGCGAGCGCCAGGAGGACCGCTGCGCGCCGCTTCATCGCGACACCAGCCGCTGCAGCAGTTCGAGGTGCCCGCCGAGCGTGCCGTCGACGGCCGGGTAGTCCGGTTCGACGATCTCGACCGGCGCGGTGCGCTCAGCCGTGAGGAGGAGGGGGAGCCCCACCGAGAGCGCGGCGATGATCACGCCGATCACGGTGTAGAGGACGAGCGCGCGGGGACCGCGTCTCGGCGTTCCGGGGTAGTCGTCCCTTCCGCGCAGTCGTACTCTGCGCGACTGGGCCGTGACGATGATCGGATCGACGGCGATGGCCTGCTCGATCGTGAGGCTCGGCGCGAGCGGCGACGGCGCAGCGAGTGACGAGGGGATCGGAGCCGACGACGGCGCCATCGCCGCGGTCGGCTCATCGACGGAGGCTGCGGCCCCGGTCGTGGGCGCGGCCGACGAGGCGGATGCCCGGCCGAGGCGTCGCAGTCGACGCACCACGTCGTCGGCGCTCGGCCGCTCGGCGGGCTCGCGGGCGACGCAGTCGGCGATGATGTCGCGCCAGCCCGCGGGGACGGTCTCCGGGATGGCCGGAGGCCGGTGCAGTCGCGCGGCGAGGGCCTCGATGCCCGTTCCGGGGAAGGCGCGCTCGCCGGTCAGGGCCTCGAGCATGACGAGCCCGAGCGAGTAGACGTCGCTCGCGGGTCCGACGGCGGCGCCGAGCGCCTGCTCGGGGCTCAGGTAGTTCGCGGTGCCGATGACCGAGCCCTCGCTCGTCTGCCGGGTGCTGTCGACGATGCGGGCGATCCCGAAGTCGGTGAGCTTCGCGACCGGCAGGCTGCCGTGCGTCCGCTCGCCGGGGAGGAGGATGTTGGCCGGGGTGACGTCGCGGTGGACGACTCCGTGACCGTGCACGTACGCGAGGGCGTCGGCGATCGAGCGGCCGAGAAGGCGGACGGCCCCCGCGTCGAGGGGCCCCTGTCGGAGGCGCTGCCGCAGGTCGGGGCCGTCGACGAACTCCAGGACGATGACGCCCTCGCCGTCGTCGGCCTCGAACGCGTCGTAGAGGGTGACGAGCCCGGGGTGGCTGAGGCCGGCGAGAACGCCGATCTCCGCGCTCTGCCGGTCGAAGTCGCCCCGGGCGACGCTCGAGAAGATCTTGAGAGCGACGGTGCGTCCGAGTGCGGTGTCGGTCGCGGCGTAGACCGTCGACATGCCGCCCCGACCGATGAGCCGCTCGACGCGATAGCGCTCGCCGATGGCGCGCCCGACCCGGGGGTCGACCGCGCTGCCGTGAATCGCCTCGATCGTCATCGCGTTCACGGTATCCCCGGATCCGCTCAGCGTCGCATTGTGGAGGAGGGGTTGCGCGATGCGCCGCTCACCGGTACAAGCGGCGCCGTCCTGTCATGCAGGAGCAAGTCGAGCGGGCCCCTTCGATGACGGATCAGTCGTCGTCGTCGTCGTCCTTGTCCTTGCCCTTGTCGTCGGGCTTGCCCTTGTCGTCCTTCTCCTCTGCCTGGCGCGCGGCCTCCTCGGCGGCGGCCTGCTCCGCAGCCGCTTGCTCGGCGGCTGCCTGCTCGGCGGCCGCCTGCTCGGCAGCCGCCTGCTCCGCAGCGGCGATGGCGGCATCCACGTCGGCCTGCACGAGGGCGAGGGCCGACATGATCGCGTCGAAGCGCTCCTGCGTGATCTCGCCGCGGGCGAGAGCGGTCGAGGCGGAGGCCTCGAGCTCGAGCAGTCGGGTCCGGGTGGTCGCCCAGTCGCCGACGGCGGAGGAGTCGCTCACGGCGAGCACGTGCTGCTGCAGCCGCTCGGCGGTCGTGGGGTCGTAGCTGGGCGTCGGCGCGCACCCGGCCAGCAGGCCGACGAGGAGGGCGCCTCCGCCGAGGGCGGAGATCAGGCGACGGGTCACGGGGCGACGCTCCTCTGCAGCTGATCGAGATGCTCGCCGAGCACGCCTTCGACGACCGGGTAGTCGGGCGAGGCGGGCGGCGCCTCGGCCGCGACGAGGCCGGCGATCGCGGTCGACGCGCCGAAGCCGACGATCAGGAGCGCGATCGCCGCGGTCACGGTCGCGGCGACGGCGAGCGGACGCTTCTTCAGGACCTCCAGGCGCGCACCCCAGCCGCTCGAGCGCGTCGACCGGATGTCCGTGGCCGCGTCGCGCGCGCCGACTCCGGCGATCGTCCCCGGCGTCGCCATCGCGGCCGTGGGCTCGTCGGCCGGCGATCGCGGCGCCGAGCTC
>NZ_JAUSMI010000069.1 GCF_030645145.1 Microcella sp.
CCGCTTGCCGCGTGAACCCGATCCCGAGCCGCGCGAGCCCGAGCCCGCGAGCGCCGCGCCGATCGCCTCGCCCGCGGCCTCGCCGGAGGCGCGACCCTGGATGATCTCGGCGATGTCGATGCCGACGAGCTCCTTGATGAGCTTGGTGGAGGTCGCGAGCTGACCGGCGACGGAGTCGCCGATCTGCCCGGCGCCGTTGCCGTCGCTCGAGATGACCGTCATCGACGAGATTGCCGAGAGGGGTTCGGAGGCCGCGCGCACGATCGCGGGCAGCTGGTCGATGATGCGCTGGCGGAGGAGCGCCTCGGCGCGCTCGGCGAGCGCCTCGGCCTGGGCCCGCGTCGAGTCGGCCTCGGCCGTTCCCTTGAGACGGATGGCTCCGGCCTCGGCCTCGCCCTCCGCGGCGAGCGCCTCGGCAGCGGCGATGCGGCGGTTCTTCTCCGCGATGCCCTCCGCCTCGACGGCCTCCGCGGCGCTGCGGCGGCGATTGCGCTCGGCGACACCCTCGGACTCGATGGCCTCGGCGGCCGCACGGCGGGCATCCCTGTCGGCACCGGCGCTCGCGACGGCGGCCGCGGCGGCCGCGCTCGCCTCCTTCTCGAGGGCGTACGCCTGCGCGTCGGCGACGGCGCGCACCTCGGCGTCGAGCTCCTGCTTGCGCAGGCCGACGCGCTTGGCGGCCGTGACCTCCTGCTGCGCGACGACCTCCTGCTGCGCGATCGCCTCGGCGAGGGGCTTCGCGGCGGAGGCCTCGGCGCGAGCCTTGTCGGTCTCCTTCTGGATCTCGGCGTTGCGCAGGTCGAGCTTGCGCTGCTGCTCGGCGATCGCCTGGGCGGCCGCGATGCGGGCCTCCTCCGACGCCTGCTGCGCGATCGCCTCCGCGACTTCCGCGACCTGCTTCACGCGCGCCGCCTCGGCGCGACCGAGGTCGCGGATGTAGTTGTTGTCGTCGTCGATCTCCTTGATCTGCAGCGTGTCGATCTGCAGACCCTGGATGTCGAGCGCCTCGCGCACGGCCTCGAGCACCTGCTCCTGCAGGGCCGAGCGGTTGGTGATGATCTCGGTGACGGTGAGCTGACCGACGATCGAGCGCACAGAGCCGCTCAGGACCTCCTCGGTCGACGACTCGATCTGGTCCTGCTGGTTGAGGAAGCGCTGCGCAGCGGCGCGGACCATGGTCTCGCTCCCGCCGACCTTGACGACGGCGACGGCGTTGACCTTGATCGTGATGGCGTCCTTCGTCTGCGCGGTCGCCTGCACGTTGAGCTGGCGGCTGCGGAGGCTGAGCTTGAAGTAGGCCTCGATGACGGGCTTCACGAACACGCGCGAGCCGAAGACGACCTTCTGCCCGACGTTGTCGAACTCGTTGTTCTGGGGGCGCTCGGCCGTCGCCTTCTGGCGGGAGGTGACGATGATCGCCTCGTCAGGCTTGGCGACCTTGATGCCGCGGAGGAGCACGATCGCGACGATGACAATGATCAGGACGACGGCGCCGATGCCGATCGCGGTGGACAGGGCTTCGCTGGAGAGAGCTGGGGACATGGCGCCAGTATGGCCGAGCGACGAGCCCAAGACGAGGATCCGTCTGCTCCGAGTCGCAACCCGGGACTTCCGGCCCTGACCGACCCCGCGCCCGGAGGCGTACCGTGGCGCGAAAGTCCGAAGGAGAACAGCATGCGCGCGGTCCGATTCAGCCAGTGGAAGACCTTCCCCACGATCGAGGAGATCGACACGCCCACCCCCGGGCCGGGCGAGGTGCTGCTCAAGATCGCGGGCGCCGGCGCGTGCCACAGCGACGTCGCGATCTTCGAGGACTTCGGCCCCGAGATGCCCGCCGCGGGCCTGCTCAAGCCGACCTACACGCTCGGGCACGAGAACTCCGGCTGGGTCGAGGAGCTCGGCGAGGGCGTCACCGGCATCGAGAAGGGCGCCGCCTACCTCGTCTACGGCCCTATCGGCTGCGGCCACTGCGACATGTGCTCGCGCGGTCAGGACACGTACTGCCGAAACGTCGGCAGCAAGCCGTACCTCGCGATGGGCCTCGGACGCGACGGCGGCATGGCCGAGTACCTCGTCGCCCCCGCGCGCAACCTCGTCGCACTCGGCGACGCCGACCCGGTCGCCGCCGCGCCCTTGAGCGACGCGGGCCTCACGCCGTACCACGCGATCAAGAACTCGATGCACAAGCTCAACGGCGGCGGCAAGACCGCTCTCGTCATCGGCCTCGGCGGTCTCGGCCAGCTCGCCGTGCAGATGCTCATCGCCATGACCGGCGCGACCGTAATCGCGACCGACCAGAAGGCCGACGCCATGGAGCGCGCGGCTGCCCGCGGCGCGAAGACCGTTCCCGGCGGCGAGGGCCAGGCGGCGGCGATCCGCGAGCTCACCGGGGGTCGCGGCGTCGACGCCGTGTTCGACTTCGTCGGCGTCGCGCCGACCGTGAAGCTCGCGATGGAGTCCGTGGCCGTGCTCGGTCGCGTCACGATCGTGGGCATCGCCGGCGGCACCTACGAGTGGGGCTTCTACGGCGTGCCGTACGAGGCCGAGCTGCTGAGCACCTACTGGGGCACGATCGAAGACCTGCACGACGTCGTCGCGCTCTACAAGGCCGGTCAGATCGAGCCCGAGGTCGAGATCTACAGCCTCGACGACGCGCTCGACGCGTACCGGAAGCTCGCGTCGGGCGAGCTCTCGGCCCGCGCAGTCGTCGCTCCGCACGGGCGCGGCTGAGCGGCGTCGCGGGTCGACCGACCGACGTGATCTGAGCGAGGCCCGCGGCGGGCCAGAATGAACCCATGACCCGCCGCGGCCTCATCCTCTTCGCCTCCCTCGGCGTCATCTGGGGCATCCCGTACCTGTTCATCAAGATCGCGATCGCCGAGCTC
>NZ_JAUSMI010000070.1 GCF_030645145.1 Microcella sp.
ACGATCCAGATGATCCAGAGGTACTGAACGATGTCGGGCAACGGCGCCTCTTCCACGGTCGATTGTTCCTCACGCTATCACCGCCCTCCGACGCTCCTCCGGGCCCGACACGGCGCGGGAAGACCGGTAGTGTCGAGACTCGTGAACAGCCCCCTCGCCGCCGGCTCGCTCGCCGGCATGACCGCTCTCGTCACCGGCTCCTCCCGCGGCATCGGCGCCGACACCGTGCGCTACTTCGCCGCCGCCGGCGCGAACGTCATCATCAACTACCGCTCGAAGGCGCCGCGCGCCGAGAAGCTGCTCGCCGAGCTCGAGGCCGGCGGCACGCAGGGCCTCGCGGTGGGCGCCGACCTCACCGATCCGGCCTCCGTCGAGGCGATGATGCAGCAGGTGCAGGATCGCTTCGGGCGGATCGACATCCTCGTGCTCAACGCCTCCGGCGGCATGGAGGCCGGCATGGGCGAGGACTACGCGCTGCGCCTCAACCGCGACGCGCAGGTCAACGTGCTGACGAAGGCCCTCCCGCTGCTCCACGAGGGTGCGCGCATCGTGTTCGTCACGAGCCACCAGGCGCACTTCATCCGCACGGTGCCGACGATGCCCGAGTACGAGCCCGTCGCCCTGTCGAAGAGAGCAGGTGAGGATGCTCTGCGCGAGTTCATCCCGCAGCTCGAGGCCGCGGGCATCGGCTTCACGGTCGTCTCCGGCGACATGATCGAGGGCACGGTCACCGCGACGCTCCTCGATCGCGCCAACCCCGGGGCGATCGAGGCCCGCAAGGAGGCCGTCGGCAAGCTCTACAACGTGAGCGAGTTCGCCGCCGAGGTCGCTCAGGCCGCCGTCGACCCGGTCCCCGCGGACAACACGCGGCTCGTCGGCGACGTCGCCTACTTCACCGAGTACGCGCCGACCGCGGGCGAGTAGCACCGTGGCCCCGACGCCGGGCCTGCGCCGGACATCCCGGATTCTGCTCGTCGACCCGTCGGGAGCGGCGCTCCTGTTCTTCACGGCCTCGCCCGACACGACGCGCTTCGCCCGCTGGATCACGCCGGGCGGGGGAGTGGACCCGGGGGAGTCGCACGAGCAGGCTGCGATCCGAGAGCTGTTCGAGGAGACCGGGCTCGTGGTCGAGAGCGTCGGCGATCCGGTGTGGAGCCTCGACTTCGAGGTGACGTGGGATGCCGCGGATCACGACCGCGGTCACGCCGAGTACTACCTGGTGCGCTGCGAGCGCTTCGAGGCGGTGTCGACGAACTGGACCGATGACGAGCACGTCGACGTGACCGCCCACGGGTGGTTCACCGCGGACGAGCTGCTCGCCACCGGCCAGCCCTTCGAGCCCTACGACCTGCCGCGACTGCTGCGTTCGATCTCCGCGTCCTGATCGACGCGGGCCGATCGCCGCCATACCGGCTCGGCCTCCGCCATCTCCTCCTCGGTCGCGATGCGGAACGGGGGAGCGTTCTCCACGACGATCTCGTGCCGGCTCTGCCCGCGCGTCGCCCGGAGGCTCGCGACGATCGAGACCGTGATGATGAGCGCGACGACCGCGAGCGAGACGCTCGTGGGGATCTTGTAAACGTCGAGCAGCAGCATCTTGATGCCGACCCAGATGAGCACGAACGCGAGGCCGAGCTTCAGGTAGATGAATCGGTGCATGAGGTCGGCGAGCAGGAAGTACATCGCGCGCAGACCCAGGATCGCGAAGGCGTTCGCGGTGAAGACGATGAACGGCTCGCTCGTGACGCCGAAGATGGCCGGGATGGAGTCGACGGCGAAGATGATGTCGGTCACCTCGACGAGCACGAGCACCGCGAGCAGGGGAGTGGCGACGAGGACGCCGGCCTTGCGGATGAGGAACTTCTGCCCGTGGTACGCGTCGGTCATCGGGATGACGCGCTTGAAGGCCTTGAGGATCTTCGAGTTCGCGACGTCCATGTGCTCGTTGCGCTTCCGGATCATCATCCAGCCCGTGTAGAGCAGGAACGCCGCGAACAGGTAGAGGATCCAAGAGAACTGATCGATCAGCACGGCGCCGAGGGCGATGAAGATGCCGCGGAACACGAGCGCACCGAGCACGCCGAGGAAGAGCACGCGGTGCTGGTACTCGCGGGGCACGTGGAAGAAGGCGAAGATGATCGCCCACACGAAGACGTTGTCGACCGCGAGCGACTTCTCGATGAGGTAGCCGGCGTAGTACTGCTGGCCCAGCTCGGCGCCGTACTCGGCCCAGATGTAGCCGCCGAAGGCGACGCCGAGCGTCACCCAGATGATCGACCACACGGCGGCCTCGCGCACGCCGATGACGTGGGCCTTCCGGTGGGCGAAGAGATCGATCGCGAGCATGGCGATGATGACGCCGAGAACGGCGAACCACAGCCAGAGGGGTACGTCCATGACGGAGCTCCTGAATGGTCGATGAGGTTATTCAGGAGGTCTTTCCCGGCCGGAACGGTCAGATTCGGCCCGTGGCGCCGGATCTGCATGAGCGGATCGAAATGACGACGCGACGCGGGTCGGGGATACTCCCCTCCGCGGACAAGTAAACCACACTTCATGCTTCTCGCGCGCTCGGCCCGGGGATCTTCTCGGCGGATTCTCGTGCGGGGCCCGCCCGGCCGAGCACGACCAGTGATGTGATGGGCGGATGACCGGCCAGGGCACGCAGTACGACCTCGAGCCGACCGTCCCGGCGTTCTTCGATTCGCCGCTCTCGGTCGTCCTCATCGTCTGGTTCGTCATGCTCGCGATCGGCATCCGGTCGATCCAGCTCCAGGAGGAGCGACTGGGCGTCGGGGGAGCCACGGCCTGGATCGTCGTCGTCATCATCGGCGGTCCGCTCGGCGTCCTGGCGTGGTTCTCGCTCGGGCACCGGCCGGGATCCCCGCCGGCCCCGCACGGGCCGTCGCCGTTCTCCTGAAAAGAGCAAATATTTGCTCGCTTTTCTCGGAGGAGCGGCGCGCGCTCGTGTCGATCCATCGGCGCCGGGTGGCGATGACCGGCCTGGAAGAGCTCGGCTGGTACGCCTTCGTCGTGTTCGCGCAGCTCATCGGGCCGCTCGTCTGGTTCCTGCTCGCGCGCGACGGCTACGAGAGCCTCAGCCCGGCGCCGCGGCCCTTCCTGCCGGACGACTCCCGTATCCGATAATCATCATTATGTCAGCTCGCCATCGAAGCGCAGAGGAACTCAGCGCGCGATCGTGACGTGGATGACGCCGCTCTCGGCGACCTCGGTCGTCACCGTGCGGCCCTCCTCGAGCCTGCGCAGGTCATCCCAGAGCCGCCCGCCGCGGCCGAGCACGATCGGCGCGATGCCGACGTGCAGTCGGTCGATGAGATCCGCGGCGAGGAACGCGCGGGCGACGCCGAGCCCTCCGCCGATCCGGATGTCGGCGTCTCCCGCGAGCTCCCGCGTTCGGGCGAGCGCGTCCCCCGGGCTCGCCGCCAGGAACTCGAACCGCGTCCCGTTCTCGAACTCGATCGGCGCGCGCTCGCGATGCGTCAGCACGAGCACGGGAACGCGGAACGGCGGCTCGTCGCCCCACCATCCGCGCCAGTCCGGGTCGTCCGGGAAGGCGTGGAGGCCGAACATGCCCGCGCCCATGATCTCGGCGCCGACCTCCTCGAAGTAGGCGGACGCGTAGCGGTCGTCGACTCCGGTCGTGCCCTCGCCCGAGGTGTCGTGCAGGACCCGTTCGCGGAAGGTCCGGGTGGCGGCGTAGTCCGCGACGAGCCTCCCCCAATCCTCGCCCATCGGGTTCTCCGGGCTCGGGTCGGCGGGCATCGCGACGCCGTCGAGCGAGACGTTCAGATCGAGTCGGACCACCATGACGCTGCTCCCCTCCCTCAGCGAGCGAGCCCGAGAAGCGGCCGCAGCTCCACGCGCCGATTGCACGCGCGGGATCCCCTGGTCGCGAGCGCGAGAGCGGCATCCCGGTCCCGCGCCTCGATGATCCAGAATCCGGCGACGTAGTCGCGCGTGTCGTGGAGCGGCCCGGGCCGGACCTCCGCCACTCCCCCGCGCCCGTCGATGACGACCGCCTCCGCGGGCGCGGTGATCCCGCCGGCGACGACCCAGTGGCCGCCTGCCTCGAGCGCCTCGTTGAAGGCGTCGATCGCCGCGGCCTCGTCGCCGGTGGCCGATCCACTCGTGTCGTCGATGACCGAGATCAGGAAGTGCACGTCAGACTCCTTCGTCGTCGCGCTCGTCGGGCTCCCAGCGAAGCAGATCCCCCGGCTGGCAGTCGAGCACCGCGCACAGGGCGTCGAGCGTGCTGAACCGCACGGCCTTGGCGCGCCCGTTCTTGAGCACCGCGAGGTTGGCGGGCGTGATCCCGACGCGCTCCGCGAGCGCTCCGACGGGCATCTTGCGCCGCGCGAGCATGACATCGATGTCGACGATGATCGCCATCAGATCACCTCGTCGAGCTCGGAGCGCAGCTCGCGCGCCTCCCGCTCCCGAGCGATCGCCTGGGCGAGCAGGGCTCGCATGACGACGACGACGAGCGCAACGCCCGCGATCACGAGCGACGCCCCGCACAGCAGCGCGACGACCCCCGGCGCGACCTCCCCCGGGGCGAGGGCGACCGCGAGCACGAGCACGAGCGCCGAGAGCATGACGATCGCGCCGATGATCAGGTCGACCCACCGGAAGGCCGCGTCGCTGAAGACGGAGCCGCGGCGCACGAGGCCCAGCAGTCGCCAGACCCCGATCGCACCTACCTGCAGGCACAGGATGCTCAGCGCGGCGATCGCGACGAGCAGGATCCTCCCCCACAGCGCCTCCCCCTCGAGATCGATCCAGACCAGCGGCAGGATGACGACCTGCACGAGGACGGACCCGAGCAGGGACAGCGCGATGATCACGCGGGTCACGACGATCAGTGCCGGGCTCATGAGTGCTCCTATCGATCAACATCCGTAATCTATTGTTTTTCGATAGATCAGTCAAGCCCCAGCTCGCGCCGCTCCCCCGGCGGCGACATCCGGATGAGCTTCTAGGCTCGAAGCGTGCCCGCCGACCCGACCCCGCCGCGCCGCTGCCCCTGCACCTCGGGCCTGCTCTACGACGAGTGCTGCGGCCCGCTCCATCGAGGCGAGCGCGCCGCACCCACCGCTGAGCAGCTCATGCGCTCGCGGTTCTCCGCGTTCGCGCTCGCCGACGCCGCCTACCTCCTCGCGACGTGGCATCCCTCGACGAGGCCCGAGTCGCTCGAGCTCGACGCGTCGACGCGCTGGTACCGCCTCGACGTCCTGCGCACCGAGCGCGGTGGCCCGCTCGATCGCGACGGCGTCGTCGCCTTCGACGCCTACTACCGCTCCCCCGACGGCGCCGGCGTCCAGCACGAGGTGAGCGCCTTCCGTCGCGACGACGGCCGCTGGTTCTACGTCGCCGAGAACTGACCCCCATCCGGGGGCCCGACCGCTCCGAAGAGAGGGAGCCAGCACCATCCGCTCCCCCACTCTCGGAGGTTTCAATGAAGAAGGTCCTCTCCACCGCGTTCGCGACGGCCCTCGTCGCGACCGGGCTCGTCCTCGGCGGCGCGAGCGCCGCATCCGCCGCCCACTGCATCGACTCGACCGGCACCTCGCCCGGGTTCTCCTGGTTCGGCGACCACGCCCGCGCCACGACCGACGCCGAGGGCAGCAAGGCCGGCCCGCACATGGGAACTTCGGGCGCCTCGAACTGCAACGAGACGACCGGCAACCCGTCCGAGCGGTCCTCGAACCGCTAGCGGCACCGACTGCTCGCGCGGCCTCGACGACCGGCAGCGAGCGGAGCGACGCCCCGACCGTCCGGTGGTCGGGGCGTCGTCGCGTCCGGGCCCGCGGTCAGGTCGGGCGTCAGAGTGCTCCGGTCAGCGGGCTCCGGCCCCCACCGAGGCACCGTCGACACGGATGCCCGCGGCCGCCGACCCCGCCCCGTGCGCCGTCGAGAGCGCGCGATCGAGGTCGAGCCAGAGGTCCTCGACGTTCTCGAGCCCGATCGAGAGGCGCAGGATGCCCGCGCCGGGTCGGGCCTCCGGCGCGACGGGCCGGTGGGTGAGCGAGGCCGGGTGCTGCACGAGCGAGTCGACGCCGCCGAGCGAGACGGCGTGGGTGAAGAGCCCGAGGCCCGCGATGGTCGACTCCGCTGCGGCGAGCCCGCCGGCGAGCTCGATCGCGAGCATCGCACCCGGGCCGCGCATCTGGCGCCCGATGAGGCCGGTCGGGTCGCTGTCACCGAGGCCGGGGTAGTGGACGCGCGCGACCGCGCCGTGGTCGACGAGGCGATCGGCGAGGATGCGGGCCGAGTCCTGCTGCGCGCGCACGCGCAGCGCGAGGGTCGGAAGCCCGCGGTGGAGCAGGTACCCGCCGAGCGGGTGCAGCAGCCCGCCCGTGATCGCGCGCACGGGGCGGATCGCCGTGGCCCACTCCTCCGAGCACGCGATGACGCCGCCGATGACGTCGCCGTGCCCGCCGAGGTACTTCGTCGCGCTGTGCAGCACGAGCGCGGCGCCCTGGTCGGCGGGGTTCTGCAGCACGGGGGTCGCGAAGGTGTTGTCCACGAGCACGGGAGCCTCGCCCGCGGCCGCGACGACCGCGGCGATGTCGACGAGCTCGAGGGTGGGGTTCGCGGGGGTCTCGACGACCACGAGGCACGTGTCGGGGCGCATCGCGGCGGCGACCCCATCGGCGGTCGTGAACGTCGTCTCGACGTTCAGCAGGCCCGAGGCGAGCAGGTGGTCGGTGCCGCCGTAGAGGGGCCGCACGGCAACCACGTGGCGACCGCGCCCGCGGTTGGCGGCGGCCATGACAGCCGCGGTGAACGCCGCCATGCCCGAGGCGAACGCCACGGAGGCGTCCGTCCGCTCGAGCTGCGCGAGCGCTTCCTCGAAGCGCGCGACGGTGGGGTTCCACAGTCGGGCGTAGACGTTGCCGCCCTCCGTGGGGTGATGCCCGGTCGCCATCGACTCGTACGAACCGCCGCCGAGCTCGACGTCGGGCAGCGGATTCGTGGTCGAGAGGTCGATCGGCAGGGCGTGGACGCCCATCGCGGCGAGGTCCTCCCGCCCGGCGTGCACGGCAAGGGTCTCGAAAGCGACAGCATCGTCCATGGCCTCAGCGTTCCCCCTTCTGCGGCGAGAAGCAAGATCGCCCGAATCTTCCGCGGAGCATCCGCCTTTTGTCGAATCTCCTGCATGATGGGGGCATGGATGCTCCTCCCGCGCCGAAGTTCCCGCGAGCCGCGCCGCTCGATGCGATCGACCTCGCGATGCTCGCCGAGCTCGATGCGAACGGGCGCCTCACGAACGCCGCGCTCGCCGAGCGCGTCGGGGTCGCCGAGTCGACCTGCAGTCAGCGCCTGCGCGCCCTCCGCGAGTCGGGCGCCATCCGCCGCTTCCGCGCCGAGATCGATCCGGCCGCTCTGGGCCTGGGGCTCGAGGCCGTCATCACGGTCCGCCTCGCGAGCCACTCGCGCGACCAGGTCCAGGCGTTCCAGTCACGACTGCGCGACATCCCCAACGTCGTGCGCATCTTCCACGTCGCCGGAGCCGACGACTACCTCCTGCACGTCGCCGTCGAGTCGGCCGCGGCGCTGCGCGACCTCGTGCTCGAGCACCTGCAGGTGCACCCGGGCGTGCGGCACACCGAGACGCAGCTGATCTTCGAGGTCATCGATGGGGCCGGGCTGCTCCCGCGGGCGTGACCCCTCGGTGCGAGCCCGCCGTCAGGAGCGACCGGCGGCAGCCTGCGTCGCCGCGGCCCACTCCTCGAGCTTGCGCGCGGCGCGACCCGAGTCGATGAGGTCCGCCGCGACCTCCAGCTGCTCGCCGAGCCGTTCGACGATCGGCCGGGTGATCTGCGCCGGATCCTGCGCGAGCCGGAACGAGACGAGGCCCGCAGCGGCGTTGAGCAGGACGATGTCGCGCACGGGGCCCTCGTCGCCGGCGAGGACGCCGCGGGCGAGGCTCGCGTTGTGCTCCGGGCCCGCCCCGAGGATGCCCTCGATCGCGCTGTAGGAGATCCCCAGTTCGCGCGGATCGATATCGTGCTCCGTCACCGAGCCGCGCGAGACCTCCCACATGTGCGAGTGGCCCGTCGTCGTGAGCTTGTCGATGCCGTCGTCGCCTCTGTAGACGAGCGCGGTCGCGCCGCGGGTCCGGAACACGCCGACCACGAGCGGGACTCGGTCGAGGTTCGCGACCCCGACGGCGGACGCCTCGGGGCGCGCCGGGTTCACGAGCGGCCCGAGGATGTTGAAGAGCGTCGCCACTCCGAGCTCCCGGCGCACGGGGCCGGCGTGCCGGAACCCGGGATGGAAGGTCTGCGCGTGGAGGAAGGTGAGACCCACCTCCCGGAACACCCGCGCCACCTCCTCGGGGGTGAGGTCGAGAGAGATCCCGAGCTCGCTCAGCACGTCGGAGGCGCCCGAGGCGCTGCTCGCGCCGCGGTTGCCGTGCTTGGCGACGGGCACGCCGCCCGCCGCGACGACGATCGACGCGATCGACGACACGTTGACGACGGCGCCGAACGGGTCGCCACCGGTGCCGACGATGTCGAGCGCCATGGGGTCGATGTCGATCGGGCGCGCGTGCGCGAGCGCCGCATCGCGGAATCCGACGAACTCGTCGACGGTCTCGCCCTTCGCCCGCAGCGCCATCAGGAAGCCCGCGAGCTGCGCGGACGTCGCCTCCCCCGCCATGACCTGCTCCATGGCCCACGCGGCCTCCGCGATGCTGAGGTCCTGCCCCTCGAGCAGGCGGGTGAGCAGGGCGGGCCAGGTGGGGGCTGCGGACATGGGTAAAGGCTAGTGAATCGCCGCGAGAAGGCATGTCGACGGGCAAGAAGTGCCCTGGGCATCCGTCATAATGAATGAGTGACCAGCACCTCTCTGTCGAGATCTCTCACCGCCCCCACGGTCAACCGGCCCAACATCGTTGCTGTCGGCACGATCGTCTGGCTCGGCAGCGAAGTCATGTTCTTCGCCGGCCTCTTCGCGATCTACTTCACGCTCCGGTCGACGTCGCCCGAGCTGTGGGAGGCCGGGACCGAGGTGTTCAACGTCCCGTTCGCGGCGGTCAACACCACGATCCTCGTCCTCTCGAGCGTCACCGCCCAGTTCGGCGTGTTCGCGGCCGAGCGCCTGCAGGCCCGCCGCACCGGCTGGAAGCCGACGCAGTGGGGCATGATCGAGTGGTTCTTCCTCACCTACGTGATGGGCGCGATCTTCGTGGTGGGCCAGGTCTACGAGTACGCCATCCTCGTCAGCGAGCACGTCTCGCTCACCTCGGACGCCTTCGGCTCGGCGTTCTACCTCACGACCGGCTTCCATGGCCTCCACGTCACGGGCGGCCTCATCGCCTTCCTCCTCGTCATCGGGCGCGCCTACGCGGTGAAGGTCTTCACCCACCGCGACGCCACGAGCGCGATCGTCGTGTCGTACTACTGGCACTTCGTCGACGTGGTCTGGATCGGCCTCTTCCTCGTCATCTACGTCCTCCAATGAGCAATCGAATCGAGACGCAGCACACCATGGCATCCACCTCCCCCGCTCCCGCACGTCGCTCCGGCCGCCGGCACCCGCTGGCGACAGCCGCTCTGCTGGTCGTCGGCCTCCTCGCGACCGGCGGCGCGTACGCGCTCGCCACGACCTCGGCCACGGCAGAGACGACGGTCGCGAACGAGCAGCTCGTCGAGGATGGCGGCAAGCTCTTCGCCGCGAACTGCGCGAGC
Source organism: Microcella sp. (assembly GCF_030645145.1). Taxonomy (GTDB): domain Bacteria; phylum Actinomycetota; class Actinomycetes; order Actinomycetales; family Microbacteriaceae; genus Microcella. Next base: position 9,717 of record NZ_JAUSMI010000070.1, read on the forward strand.
TGCCACGGCCTCCAGGGCGCGGGCACCGAGGCCGGCCCGTCGGTGATCGGCGTCGGCGCTCTCGCCGTCGACTTCCAGGTCGGCACGGGCCGCATGCCCATGGCCGCCTCCGGTCCGCAGGCCGAGGTCAAGCCCGTCCAGTTCACGCAGGAGCAGATCGACGCGATGGGCGCCTGGGTCGCCTCGCTCGCCCCCGGCCCCGCGGTGCCGCCGGAGCGCTACCTCGCCGGCGACGGCGACGCGGCGATCGGCGCCGAGCTCTTCCGCATCAACTGCGCGATGTGCCACAACGTCGCCGGAGCCGGTGGCGCCCTCACCGAGGGCAAGTACGCCCCAGGCCTCGCGGGCGTCGACCCCGTCCACGTCTACGGCGCGATGTCGACCGGCCCGCAGAACATGCCCGTGTTCAGCGACCTCAACCTCACTCCCGAAGAGAAGAACGACATCATCACCTATCTGCAGTACATCGAGGAGAACCCGTCGGTCGGCGGCTTCGACCTGGGGTCGCTCGGTCCGGTGTCGGAGGGGCTCTTCATCTGGATCTTCGGCCTCGGCGGACTCGTCGCGGTGACCATCTGGCTCACCGCGAAGTCCAACTGACGGCCCGTGCAGCAGCTTAGGAAAGGACGATGATGGCGGACGACCACGACGGCACGACGAGCGGCGAGGCCGCGGAGACGGCTGTCGAGAAGCACGCGAGCAGCGCCTCTCCGGGAGTCGCCGTCGAGCGCGCCGATCGCATCCCGAACCCGGGCTTCCCGCCCGAGCGTCTGCGCGTCACCGACACCGACCCCGCGAAGGAGCGCGCCGCCGAGCGGACCGTCTCGGGCCTCTTCCTGCTCTCGGTCGTCGGCAGCGTCCTCGCCGTCGTCGCCTACTTCGCCTTCCCCATCGTCGAGGGCGACCCGAGCACGATCCGCCTCAACAACCTCTTCCTCGGCCTCGGCATCACACTCGGCCTGCTCGGCATCGGCATCGGCGCGGTCCACTGGTCGAAGGCGCTCATGCACGGGCACGAGCTCGTGGAGGAGCGCCACGGGACGCGCGGCTCCGACGAGACGCGCGCCAAGGCCGTCGAGATCTTCCAGGCCGGCAACGCCGAGTCGGGCTTCACGCGCCGCAGCCTCGTCCGCAACACCCTCATCGGCGCGCTCGTCGCGACTCCCATCCCGGCCATCGCGATCTTCCGCGACCTCGCGCCGGCGGAGGACCCGATCGCCCTGCTCAAGCACACCATGTGGGAGGAGGGCGTCCGCCTCACCCGCGACCCCTCCGGCACCCCGATCAAGGCCTCCGAGGTCACGATCGGCTCCGCGTTCCACGTCATCCCCGAGGGGCTCACCGAGCTCGAGTCGCACAAGCTGGAGGAGAAGGCCAAGGCCGCCGTCCTTCTCATGCGCCTCCCCCTCGATCGGCTCAACGAGCGCGAGGACCGCCAGGGCTGGTCCTACGACGGCATCGTGGCCTACTCCAAGATCTGTACGCACGTCGGCTGCCCCGTCGCGCTGTACGAGCAGCAGACCCACCACCTGCTGTGCCCCTGCCACCAGTCCGAATTCGACGTGGCCAACCACGCCGAGGTCATCTTCGGACCGGCGGCGCGCCCGCTTCCCCAGCTCCCGATCACTGTGGATGAAGAGGGTTACCTCGTCGCGAAGAGCGACTTCACCGAACCTGTGGGTCCGAGCTTCTGGGAGCGTGCACTGTGAGTACCGCAACTGAGCCCGTCGCCCCGGCCGCTGCCGCGCCGTCGCGCGGCATGCGTTTCACCGGGTGGGCGGCGAACTACATCGACGAGCGCACGAGCGCCTCGACGGCCGTCAAGACGCTGGGTCGCAAGATCTTCCCCGACCACTGGTCGTTCATGCTCGGTGAGGTGGCGCTCTACAGCTTCGTCGTCATCCTGCTCAGCGGCACGTTCCTGACCTTCTTCTTCGACCCGTCGATGACCGAGGTCGAGTACGAGGGCTCGTACGTCCCCCTCCAGGGCATCCCGATGTCGGTCGCGTACCACTCGTCGCTCGACATCTCGTTCGAGATCCGCGGCGGCCTGCTCATGCGCCAGGTCCACCACTGGGCGGCGCTGCTGTTCGTCGCCTCGATCGGCCTGCACATGCTCCGCGTGTTCTTCACGGGCGCGTTCCGCAAGCCGCGCGAGCTCAACTGGGTCATCGGCTTCCTGCTCTTCGTCCTCGCGATGGCGCTCGGCTTCACCGGCTACTCGCTCCCCGACGACCTCCTCTCGGGCAACGGCCTCCGCATCATCGACGGCATGATCAAGGCCGTCCCGCTCGCCGGCGGCTGGATCTCCTACCTGCTCTTCGGCGACGAGTTCCCGGGAACCGACATCATCCCGCGTCTCTACGTGCTGCACATCCTGCTGCTGCCGGCGATCCTCGTCGCCCTCATCGGCGCGCACATGGTGCTGCTGATCGTCAACAAGCACACGCAGTTCGCCGGCCCCGGCCGCACGAACGACAACGTCGTCGGCGCGCCGGTCATGCCCGTGTTCGCCGCGAAGGCCGGTGGCTTCTTCTTCATCGTCTTCGGCGTCATCGTCCTCATCGCGTCGCTCTTCACGATCAACCCGATCTGGAACTACGGCCCCTACGACCCCTCCCCGGTGTCCGCGGGAACGCAGCCGGACTGGTACATCGGCTTCGCCGACGGCGCGCTGCGCCTCATCCCGCCGCATCTCGAGACGGTCATCTTCGGCTACACGTGGTCGTGGAACGTCCTCATCCCGCTCGTCGGCCTCCTGGTGTTCCTCGCGGCAGCCGCTCTGTACCCGTTCCTCGAGGCGTGGGTCACGGGCGACAAGCGCGAGCACCACATCGCCGAGCGTCCTCGCAACAACCCGACCCGCACCGCGATCGGCGCGGCCGGCGTGACGTTCTACGCGGGCCTGTGGGCCGCGGCGAGCTCCGACCTCATCGCGACGCACTTCCGCCTGTCGATCGAGGGCGTCATCCACGCCCTGCAGTTCGTCACGGTCGTCGGCCCGTTCATCGCTTACTTCGTCACGAAGCGCGTCTGCCTCGCGCTCATGAGGAAGGACCGCGAGATCGCGCTGCACGGCTTCGAGTCGGGTCGCATCGTGCGCCTCCCGGGCGGCGAGTACATCGAGGTCCACGAGCAGCTCGACGACTACGAGCGCTGGAAGCTCGTGAGCTACGAGGAGTACCAGCCGCTCATGGTGCGCCCCGACGCCCGCGGCCGCATCACGGCCCGTCAGCGCGTGCGCGCGAGCATGTCGCGCTGGTTCTTCGAGGACCGCATCTCGCCCGTGACGCAGCGCGAGCTCGAGTCGCAGCGCCACTAGCACCGCACCATCGACGGCCCCGCTTCTCCTCCGGGAGGGCGGGGCCGTCGCGGTTCCCGCCGCCGACCGCGTAGCGTGTGAGCATGACCGGCGCGCCCATCACCACCGTCCTGCTCGACGTCAACGAGACCCTCACCGACCTCGGCCCCCTCGAGGGGTGGATGCGCGAGCGCGGTCTCCCCGCCGGCTCCGCGAGCGCGTGGCTCGCGGCCGTCCTCCGCGACGGCTTCGCGGCGTCGCTCGTCGGGCTGCCCATCGGCTTCGGCGCGCTCGGCGCGACGGCGCTGCGGGATCTCGCCGCGAGCGTCCACGACCCCGCGCCTCTCGACGAGCCCGCGGTCGACGCGATGCTCGAGCAGCTCCCGGCGGCGGTCGGCGCACTGCCCGCCCACGACGACGTCGCGCCGGGCATCCGCCGCATGATCGACGAGGGGCTGGGCGTCTCGACGCTCACGAACGGCTCGTCGCGCGTCGCGCAGGGGCTCCTCGAGCGGCTCGGCCTCACCGGCGAGGGCATCGCGACGCTGAGCGTCGACGGGACCCGCACGTGGAAGCCCCACCCCGAGTCATACCTCGGCGCGTGCGATCGCCTCGGCTCGATGCCCGAGCAGACCGCGCTCGTCGCCTGCCACCCGTGGGACATCCTCGGAGCGCAGCGCGCAGGGCTCGTGGGCGTGTGGATCCCGCGCGGCCGCCAGTGGCCGTCGGGATACCCCGAGCCCGACCGCACGATCACCGCGCTCACCGAGCTCGTCGACGTCCTCTGAGCGGGCGCCCGCGACCCCGACGGCTCAGGCCACCGCGGCCCGGCTCACGGTGGCTCAGCGCACGCGCCACTCGCGGTCGAGGAGGGCGAAGCGCTCCAGGGCCGTCCACTCCCCCTTGAACCAGTCCCCCTCGAGGATCGTCCCCTCGTGGCGGAGGCCGAGGCGGCGCATGAGCGCGAGCACCGGGGCGTTGCGCGCATCGCCCTGCATGACGACGCGATGCGCGCCCCGCTCGTCCATGAGCTCGGCGAGGACCGCCTCGAGAGCCTCGCGCGCGAACCCCCGACCCTGGTGCGCCGGTGCGAGGGTCACGCCGAGCTCGAAGGTGTCGGGCTGCTCGGCGTCGGCTCCCACCGCGACGTCGCCGATGAGCCCCGTGGGGCCGTCGGCGAGGTGCAGGCCGAGCTGGACCCACTCCCCCGCGTCCGGCCATCCCGAGGCGGGCTGACCGTCGACGAGGGCGCGCGCATCCGCCGCGGAGTAGTCCGTGCTCCACGACTGGTAGCGCGCGACCTCGGGCTCACGGCGATACGCGACGAACGCCGGGATGTCCGCGGACGCGATCGGGCGGATCAGAAGTCGTGCGCTCCGCAACTCCGTCATCGTCACGACCCCGTCAGCGATCGACCCGAGCGACTCGGCTCAGAACACCCGACGCATGTACTCGGCGTTCTGGCTGTAGCCGAGACGGTCGTAGAAGCCGCCGGCGCGGCGACTCGCGACGGTGATCTGACGCACGCCGCGGCGGATGCACTCGCGCTCGACGGCGTGGACGAGCTCGGTGCCGAGATCCTGCCCGCGAGCGTCCTCGTCCACCGCGATCTCCTGAAGCTGCGCCGAGGCGCCGTTGGTGGAGAGCAGGCGCGCGATCGTCGTGAACGCGTACCCGCGAACGACGCCCTGGTCGTCCTCGGCGACGAGCAGCAGCAGACCCGAGTCCTCGTCCGCCGCGATCGCCTCGGCGAAGCTCACGTCGAAGGCGCTGCGGACGGGGATGAAGGCCGCACCGAGCTGCTGGACGAGCGCGAAGACCGCGTCCGCGTCCTCAGCGCGCGCCCGACGGACCGTCACGTCAGCGACCGAAGTTGCCGCGGTAGTACTCGTAGACCCAGCCGACGAGTCCGAGCATCGCAAGCGGGATCGCGTAGAACATGATCCAGATGCCCGCGGCCAGGCCGAGGAACGTGAACGTCACGCCGCCGGCGAGGAAGACGGGCCACCAGCTCCACGGGGAGAAGTAACCGAGCTCCGGGTCGCCGTCGTCGATGTCCGCATCGAGGCGGTCCTCCGGGAGGATGCCGCCGGTCGAGCGGTTCACGAGCTGCAGGTAGAAGGCGATGAACGCCGAGAGCACCGCGCAGAGACCGAGTCCCACGGATCCGACCCACTCCACCTGACCGGTGTCGATGATCGCCCAGGCCACGTAGATGACGGTGAGGAGGATGAAGAACGCGAGGAGGATCCAGAAGAGATTGACGTTGGTCTTCATGCGCGGACTACTTCACCTTCTCGTCGCCGAGGTCGTACGTGGGGGCGTCGGGCGCGTCCTTCGCCGGGCCGATGCCGACCGGGATGCCCGCCTCGGGGTGGTTGAGGTCGAACGCCGGCGACTCGGAGCGGATGCGCGGGATGGAGGTGAAGTTGTGACGCGGCGGGGGGCACGAGGTGGCCCACTCGAGCGAGCGGCCGTAGCCCCACGGGTCGTTGACGGTCACCTTGGGAGCGCGGCGCGCCGTGATGTACACGTTCAGCAGGAACGGGATCATCGACGCGGCCAGCAGGAACGACCCGAGGGTCGACAGCTGGTTCATCCACGTGAAGCCGTCCTCCACGAGGTACGTGGCGTAGCGGCGGGGCATGCCCACGACGCCGAGCCAGTGCTGCACGAGGAAGGTCGTGTGGAAGCCGACGAAGAGGGTCCAGAAGTGGATCTGGCCGAGGCTCTCGTTGAGCATCTTGCCCGTCCACTTCGGCCACCAGAAGTAGAACCCGGCGAACATCGCGAACACGACCGTGCCGAACACGACGTAGTGGAAGTGGGCGACGACGAAGTAGGAGTCGGAGACGTGGAAGTCGAGCGGCGGCGAGGCGAGGATGACGCCCGTGAGCCCGCCGAAGACGAAGGTGATGAGGAAGCCGATCGTCCAGATCATCGGCGTCTCGAACGTCACCGAGCCGCGCCACATCGTGCCGATCCAGTTGAAGATCTTCACGCCCGTCGGGACGGCGATGAGCATCGTCATGAGCGCGAAGAACGGCAGCAGGACCGAGCCGGTGACGTACATGTGGTGAGCCCACACCGTCATGGACAGCGCGGCGATGGCGATCGTCGCGTAGACGAGCGTCTTGTAGCCGAAGATCGGCTTCCGGCTGAAGACGGGCAGGATCTCCGAGACGATGCCGAAGAACGGCAGGGCCAGGATGTACACCTCGGGGTGGCCGAAGAACCAGAAGAGGTGCTGCCAGAGGATGGCGCCGCCCGTGGCGGCGTCGAAGAAGTGCGACCCGAAGACCCGGTCGGAGCCGAGCGCGAAGAGCGCGGCGGCGAGGACGGGGAAGGCCATGAGCACGAGCAGCGAGGTCACGAGGGTGTTCCACGTGAAGATCGGCATGCGCCACATCGTCATGCCGGGGGCGCGCATCGTGATGATCGTCGTGATGAAGTTGACGGCGCCGAGGATGGTGCCGAATCCGCTCATCGCGAGACCGAAGACCCACAGGTTGCCGCCGACTCCGGGCGAGAAGGTCTGGCTCGAGAGCGGCGCGTAGGCGAACCAGCCGAACGAGGCGGCACCCTGCGGCGTGAAGAAGCCCGCGACCGCCATGAGCGAGCCGAAGGAGTAGAGCCAGTAGGCGAAGGCGTTCAGTCGCGGGAACGCGACGTCGGGGGCGCCGATCTGCAGCGGCATGATGACGTTCGCGAAGCCCGCGAAGAGCGGAGTCGCGAACATCAGCAGCATGATCGTGCCGTGCATCGTGAAGAGCTGGTTGTACTGCTCGTTCGTCGACACGACCTCGAGGCCCGGCGCGAAGAGCTGGGCGCGGATGACGAGCGCCATGACGCCGCCGACGAGGAAGTAGATGAACGAGGTGATCAGGTACATGTACCCGATGGTCTTGTGGTCGGTCGACGTGACCCAGCCGACGAAGACGTTGCCCTTGCGGGCGATCCCGGGGTTGCTGTAGCCGGGCTCGGCGGTGCCGATGGAGGGACGCGGTGCGGTCGTCGTCATGATGCCGCTTACTCCTCTTCGCTGGAGCCGGTCGTGCCCGGCAGGTTCGCGTTCGTGTTGAAGGTCTCGTCGACCTGGCCCTCGAAGCCGGCGGCGCGGAGCGACTCGATGTACGCGTCGTACTCGTCCTGCGAGACGACCTCGACGTTGAAGAGCATGAGCGCGTGGTACTCGCCGCAGAGCTCGGCGCACTTGCCGACGTACGAGCCCTCCTTCTCCGGGATGAAGTACCAGTAGTTGGACTTCGCGGGGATCATGTCCTTCTTGTAGAGGAAGTCGACGATCCAGAAGGAGTGCAGCACGTCGCGCGACTCGATCTGCACCTCGACCTTCTGCCCCACGGGGAGGTAGAGGGTCGGGAGGGTCGAGGAGTCGATCTGGCCGTCGGCCGTCTTCTGCGCCTGGATGCCCTGGTAGTAGACGTCCTCGTTGACGTAGTTGAAGTCCCACGCCCAGCGCTTGCCGTAGACCTCGATCGTGACGTCGGGGTCGGCGAGGGGCTCCTCGATCGCGGTCTGGTCGCGCGCCGTGAAGGCGAAGAATCCGAGGACGAGGATGAGCGGCACGACCGTGTAGAGGATCTCGATCGGCATGTTGTAGCGGAGCTGGACGGGAAGGCCCGTCTGCCCCTTGCGGCGGCGGTAGACGACCGCGGCCCAGATGATGAGGCCCCACGTGATGATGCCGACGCCGAGCAGGACGATCCACGACGTCACCCACAGGCCGATCACGCGGTCGACCTGGTTGGTCGTTCCGGGCTCGGTGGGCAGCCAGCCCAGCTGCTGCTGGGGGGTGCATGCCGCGAGGACGAGCGAGGTGACGACGGCGAGGGGGATCGCCGCCAATCGAAGACGTCGGTTGGAACGCACCGGTGGCCTCTCGAAAGGAGTGAAGGAAGGACGTGGAACGACTGCCAGTCTATGTCACCGCGGTCTGCCGGAACGCCCTCCGACGCTCCGAGAACCCGGCGAGAACCCTGCTGAGCCGCCGGTCGCACGGCCCGTCGCGGCGCGAATGACGACGGCGCGGGCATCCATGCAGAAGGATGCCCGCGCCGTCGATCACGCGGGTGCGGGAGCGCGGGCGGCGGCCCGCCTCCCCGCTCGAGCTCGGCTCAGTGGAAGCTGTCGCCGCACGCGCAGGAGCCCTGCGCTTGCGGGTTGTCGATCGTGAAGCCCTGCTTCTGGATGGTGTCCTCGAAGTCGATCGAGGCGCCGTCGAGGTAGGGCACGCTCATCTTGTCGACGACGACCTCGACGCCCTCGAAGTCGCGCGTGACGTCGCCGTCGAGGAGGCGCTCGTCGAAGTAGAGCTGATAGATCAGGCCGGAGCAGCCGCCCGGCTGCACCGCGAGGCGGAGGCGCAGATCATCGCGGCCCTCCTGCTCGAGGAGCGACTTGACCTTGGCGGCGGCGGCATCTGTCAGGGCGACGCCGTGCGTCTCGAGAGCGGTGTCGGTCATGGGGTTCCTCCCGGAATCGATGGGGCTTCTGCCAGTGTACGTCGCTACGCCGTGAGGTCGACCGCACCGCCGAGCCGGGCGAGCAGGACGGCCTCGGTGAGGATCGCGCGGTGGAGCACGCCGAGGTGCAGCGACTCGTTCGGGCTGTGGGCGCGGGTGTCCGGGTCCTCCACGCCCGTCACGAGGACGTGCGCGTCGGGGAAGGTCTCCATGAGCTCGGCGATGAACGGGATCGAGCCGCCGACGCCGACCATGACGGGGTCGGCCTCCCACGCCTCGCGCATCGAGGTGAGGGCCTCGTCGACCGCCCACGCGCTCGTGTCGACGAGGAACGGATTGCCGAGGTCGACGGCGCCGAAGGTGAGCCGCGCGCCGAAGGGCGCGTGCGCCTCGAGGTGCGCGCGGAGGGCGGCGAAGGCCTCGGCCGCCGACTGCCCGGGGGCGACGCGCGCGCTGATCTTGACCGAGACGCTCGGCAGGAGCGTGTTGGACGCGTTCTGCACGCTCGGCGCGTCGATGCCCGTGACGGTGATCGAGGGCTGGGCCCACAGTCGGTGCAGCACGGGGCCGCGGCCGATCGGCGTCACGCCGTCGAGCAGAGCCGCCTCCTCGCGGAGCCGCTCGTCCGTGTACTCGGGGACATCCTGGTGGTGCGCGCGCAGCCCCTCGACCGCGACGGACCCGTCGGCGTCGTGGAGCGTCGACAGGAGGCGGACGGTCGCGAGCATCGCGTCGGGCGCGGCGCCGCCGAACATCCCCGAGTGGGAGGCGTGGCCGAGGGTGGAGACGGTGAGCGTGAAGGCGGCGTTGCCGCGCAGGCCGACCGTGAGCGAGGGGGTGCGGACATCCCAGTTGTCGGAATCGGCGACGACGATGACGTCGGCGGCGAGCAGGGCGCGGTGCTTGTCGAGCAGGGCGGTGAAGGAACGGGAGCCGAACTCCTCCTCCCCCTCGATGAAGAGCACGAGACCGAGCTCGGGGTCGCCGACCGACTCGACGAGCGCGCGGATCGCGGCGACGTGCGCGATCACGCCGGCCTTGTCGTCGGCGGCACCGCGACCGTATAGCCGATCGCCGATGACGGTGGGCTCGAACGGCGACGTCTCCCAGTCCTCGTCGCGGCCCGGGGGCTGCACGTCGTGGTGCGCGTAGAGGAGGACGGTCGGGCGGCCATTGCGGGGCTCGCGGCGGGCGAGGACGGCGGGTTGGCCAAGGGTGGCAGTGCCGGGGATCTCGGCGCGGTCGACGATGACCTCGTCGAAGACGCCGAGCTCACGGACGAGGCGGGCGACCTCGTCGGCGGAGGCCTGCACGTGCGCCGGGTCGAAGCCGTCCCACGACACCGAGGGGATGCGCACGAGCGTCGAGAGGTCGGCGATCGCCGCCGGGAGCCCGTCTCTCACGCTCCCCCGCAGCTGCTCGATCAGATCGGTCGGGGTGGCGGGCCTCGTGGGCCGGTCGTGGAGCGTCATGCCGGTAATCTAGTGGGCGACTCCACCGGAAGGATGTGCCGCCGTGGCCACCCGAGACAACGCTGACGCCGCCGCTGCGAAGGCGGGCACAACCGCGTCGACCGCCCCGACCGCCTCGAGCGAGGAGGCCGCCGCGATCGCCGCCGGCAAGGGCCGCCCGACCCCGAGCCGCCGCGAGCGGGAGGCCGCGCGCAAGCGCCCGCTCGTGCCGAACGACCGCAAGGAGGCCGCGAAGGCCGCCCGAGCGAAGATGAACGAGGCGCGCGATCGCGCCCGCATCGGCATGGCCAACGGCGAGGAGCGCTACCTCCCGACCCGCGACAAGGGCCCGCAGAAGCGGTTCGTGCGCGACTACGTCGACGCGCGCTGGGGCGTCGGCGAGTTCATGATCCCGGTGATGTTCGCGGTCATCCTGCTCAGCTTCGTGCCGACGCTCGACATCTACGCGATCCTCGCGCTCTGGGCGTTCTTCCTCGTCGCCGTGCTCGACGCGACGATCCTCGGCTTCCTCGTCAAGCGTCGCCTCGCCGAGAAGTTCGGCGCCGACCGCGTGGAGAAGGGCGTGAAGTGGTACGCGGCGATGCGCTCGCTGCAGCTACGCGTGCTGCGCCTGCCGAAGCCGCAGGTGAGCCGCGGGCAGTTCCCCGCCTGACCCGCCGTCGGCTCAGCGCACGGCTGTCGTCGCGCGGATTCGCGCGAGACCGCGCGTGACCTGGCGGGCCCAGCCCGGCCCGCGGTAGAGGAACGCCGTGTAGCCCTGCACGAGCGTCGCGCCCGCGGCGAGCCGCTCGGCCGCGTCCTCCGCGGTGTCGATCCCGCCGACCGCGATGACGCAGTAGTCGGCCGGCACGGCGGCCCGCACGCGACGGAGCACCTCGAGCGAGCGCTCCTTCAGCGGCGCCCCGCTCAGGCCGCCGGCGCCCGCGGCCTCGACGATCGCGGGGTCGGTCGCGAGGCCCCCGCGCCCGATGGTCGTGTTGGTCGCGATGATGCCGCTCAGGCCCTTGCCGACGGCGAGGCGCGCGACCGCGTCGATGGACTCGTCGTCGAGATCGGGGGCGATCTTCACGAGGACGGGAGTCGACCCGGCCTCCTCGAGCACGGCATCCAGCAGCGGCCCCAGGAGCGCCTCGTCCTGCAGGCCGCGGAGCCCCGGGGTGTTGGGCGACGAGACGTTGACGGCGAGATAGTCGGCGACCGGCGCGAGGAGGCGGGCCGATTCGCGGTAGTCGGCCACGGCATCCTCGACCGCGACGACGCGGCTCTTGCCGATGTTCGCGCCGATGATGGGGCGCGGGCGGCGGGCAGCCTCACGACGGACGTTCTCGGCGGCGTGCGCGGCGCCGCGGTTGTTGAAGCCCATGCGGTTGATCACCGCGCGATCGGCGAGGAGGCGGAACAGGCGCGGGCGCGGGTTGCCCTCCTGCGCGATCGCGGTGACGGTGCCGATCTCGACGTGGCCGAATCCGAGCGCCCAGAGCCCGCGGATGCTCTCCGCATCCTTGTCGAAGCCCGCGGCCATGCCGAACGGCGACTCGAAGCGCAGCCCCATCGCCTCGACCGCGAGGCTCGGGTCGGGCGCGGTGAACCGGCGCACCAGCCCCGTCAGGCCGAGCCTCGGGATCGCGCGGATGACGGAGACTGCGAGGTGGTGGGCCCGCTCGGGGTCCATCCGAGCGAAGACCTGCCGGAAGACGACGTCGTACGCGCCCACGCGGTCAGGCCTCGGTCGCGCGCTGCGCGTCCTCGATGCGCAGCTGGCGGATGGCCGACTCGAAGTCGTCGAGGTTCTCGAACGCCTGGTAGACGCTCGCGAAGCGGAGGAACGCGACCTCGTCGAGCTGACGGAGCTCGGGCAGGATCGCGAGGCCGATGTCGTTCGCCTCGAGCTGCGAGGCGCCCGTGGCGCGGAGGTTCTCCTCCACCTTCTGGGCGAGCAGGGCGAGGTCGGTGTCGGTGACTGGGCGGCCCTGGCACGCCTTGCGGACGCCCGCGACGATCTTCTCGCGCGAGAAGGGCTCGACCACGCCGTTGCGCTTGATCACCGAGAGGCTCGCGGTCTCGGTCGTCGAGAAGCGGCGGCCGCACTCGGGGCACTGCCGACGTCGCCGGATCGAGAGCCCGTCGTCGCTCGTGCGGGAGTCGATGACGCGGCTGTCGGGGTACCGGCAGAAGGGGCAGTGCATGGTGACTGAGCCTAGTCGCCGGCGTCGCGGAAGCGCGCGCGGACGGCCTCGCCGTGGGCGGGGAGCTGCTCCGCATCGCTCAGCACGCCGACGCGCTCGGCGACCTCGCGCAGGGCCGCGCGGTCGTACTCGACGACCTGCTGCGGGCGCAGGAAGCTGTACGCGCCGAGGCCCGAGGCGAAACGGGCCTGACCGCCCGTCGGGAGGACGTGGTTCGACCCCGCGATGTAGTCGCCGAGGCTCACGGGCGTGTGATCGCCGACGAAGATCGCGCCCGCGCTCGTCAGCCGCGGCAGGAGCGCGTGCGGGTCGCGCACCTGCACCTCGAGGTGCTCGGGCGCGTAGGCGTTGCTGAATCGCGCGGCCTGCTCGAGGTCGTCGACGAGAACGAGGGCCGACTGGGGCCCGGCGAGGGCGATCTCGACGCGCTCGCGGTGGCGGGTCGCGGCGACGGCGGCGGGGAGGGCGGCCTCGACCGCGGCGGCGAGAGCGGGCGAGTCGGTCACGAGGACGGCGCCCGCGAGCTCGTCGTGCTCGGCCTGGCTCACGAGGTCGGCGACGACGAGCGCGGGCGAGGCCGACTCGTCGGCGATCACGAGGATCTCGGTCGGCCCGGCCTCGGAGTCGATGCCGACGACGCCCGTGACGGCGCGCTTCGCGGTCGCGACGAAGAGATTGCCGGGACCCGTGATGACCTGCACCGGCTCGAGCCCGAGGTCGGGGACGCCGTAGGCGAGGGCGCCGATCGCGCCGGCGCCGCCCATCGCGTAGACCTCGTCGACACCGAGCAGGTGCGCGGCGCCGAGGATCGTCGGGTGGACGCTGCCGCCGAACGCGGCCTGCGGGGGGCTCGCGAGCGCGATCGACGGCACGCCCGCGACCTGCGCCGCGACGACGTTCATGACGACGCTCGAGGGGTAGACGGCCTTCCCGCCGGGCACGTACAGGCCGACGCGGTCGACTGGCTGCCAGCGCTGCACGATGCGGGCGCCCGGGGCGATCTCGGTCGTGACCGTCGGCGGAACCTGCGCGGCCGTGCCGCGGCGCACGCGGTCGATCGCCTCGACGAGGGCTTCGCGCACCGCGGGGTCGAGCGCGGCCTCGGCCTCGCGCAGCGCGTCGAGCGGCACGCGGACGTGCGGCGGGCGGACGCGATCGAAGCGCTCGGCCTGATCGATGAGGGCGGCGGCGCCACGGGCGCGGACATCCGCGATGAGGGCGTCGACCGCCTCGACGGCGGAGCCGACGTCGCTCGCGGAGCGCGGGACGAGGGCGAGGAGATCGGCCGTGGAGAGTTCACGGCCGCGGAGATCGAGGGTCTGGATCATGGCGCGATCAGCCTAATCGCGGCCAGCCTCGGGAATACCCCGCGCGCTCGGGTGTTGGATCGTGCGTGATGACCACGACAGCCGACGCCACCGGATTCGACGCCTTCGCCCAGGCCTTCCGCCGCCACGCGGCGGGCGTCGCGGTGATCACGGCGCGCACCGCCGCTGGCGAGCCGGTCGGGTTCACGGCGACCTCGCTCGCGTCGCTCGCCGCCGCTCCCCCGCTCGCGACCTTCAATATGGCGCGCACGGCGAGCAGCTGGCCGGCGATCGCCGAGACCGACCACGTGGCGATCCACATGCTCGGCCTCGACGACTTCGCGGTCGCCGGCATCATGGCGGGCGATCACGACCACCGCTTCGACGGCGACCATTGGGAGCCGGGCCCGCACGGCCTGCCCATCCTGAAGGGCGTCACCGCGTGGATGGTCGGGCGCATCGTCGCCCGCACGCACGTCGCCGAGAACGCGATGATCGCGGTGCAGATCGAGGAGGGCGCGCTCGGCGAGCCCGACGAGCCGCTGCTCTACCACGAGCGCCGGTACCGCGCGCTCGGCGCCGAGCTCTAGCGCTCCGGCCTCGGCCCGCCGGGGCGACCGCTACGGGCGGTCGGTGCCGATCGCGCCGTCGATGTTCGACTTGACGTCCTCGATCTGGTCCGAGAACTTCCCGCCGGTGACCTTGTCGGCGGCGTCGGCCACGGCGTCGAGGACCTTGTCGCTGATGTCCTCCGCCTGCTCGCTCTCGAGCATGCCCTTGACCTGGTCGCTCTCGAGGAACTCCTTGGCCTTGCCGGTGATGTCGTCGATGCCCATGACGTCCTCCTTCTCGCGCCGACGGCGCTGTCGTGCGCGCCGCGGGGCGCGTCGGCACGATTATGCTCGCCCGGTCGGCCTCGCGGGCCGTCTCTCAGCGGATGCCCGGCTCAGGCGAGGGCGCGCGGGCCGAGGAGGCTCTTGACCTCGCCGAAGAACCCGGCCGTCGGGGCGATGCGGTGCGGCAGCTCGAAGACGCGCGCGGCCTCGTCGCGGACGAGCCGCAGCCGGACCTCGGTCGAGCCGCGGTGGCGCCGCAGGACGGCCTCGAGCTCGGTGACGACGTCGACCGTCGCCCGCTGCTCGCGCACCGAGAGCACGAGCGGGCCGTTGTCGGTCGCGACGCCGAAGTCGGGCATCTGGAGCGTCATCGCCTGGAGCGTGATGCCGTCGTCGCGGTGGTTCACCCGCCCGCGGAGCACGACGATCGAGTCGGCCTGCAGGCGCGGGCCGAACTCCTGATACGTCTTGCCGAGGAACATGACCGTGAGCTCGCCGCCGAAGTCCTCGATCGTGACCATGCCGTAGGGGTTGCCCGAGTTGCGCGCGACACGGTGCTGCACGCTCGTGATAAGGCCCGCGACCGTGACCTGCTCGCCGTCGTCGGGCGGGTTGTCGTTGAGCTCGGCGATCGGGGCGCCGGCGTGCTTCGCGAGCGCGACCTCGAGACCCGCGAGCGGGTGGTCGCTGACGTACAGGCCGAGCATTTCGCGCTCGAAGGCGAGCTTGTCCTTCTTCGCCCACTCGGGGCGCACCGGCACGCTCGCCGCCGTCGCCTCGCCCTCGTCGAAGAGGCTGTCGAAGTCGAAGCCGATGTCGCCCTTGTCCTCGGCGCGCTTGTCCTTGACCGCTGACTCGACGGCGCCCTCGTGGATCTCCATGAGCGCGCGGCGCGTGTCGCCGAGCGAGTCGAAGGCACCGGCCTTGATGAGGGACTCGATCGCGCGCTTGTTCGCGACGGGGGTCGGCACCTTCTTGAGGAAGTCGTGGAAGCCCGTGAAGCGGCCCTTCTCCTCCCTCGCCTGCCGGATGCCCGAGACGACGTTGTGGCCGACGTTGCGCACGGCGCCGAGGCCGAAGCGGATGTCGTCGCCGACGGCGGCGAAGAACCCGATCGACTCGTTGACGTCGGGCGGCAGGACGGTGATGCCCATGCGGCGGCACTCGTTGAGGTACACCGCCATCTTGTCCTTCGAGTCGCCGACGCTCGTGAGCAGCGCGGCCATGTACTCGGCCGGATAGTGGGCCTTGAGGTACGCCGTCCAGTACGAGACGACGCCGTAGGCGGCCGAGTGCGCCTTGTTGAAGGCGTAGTCGGAGAACGGGAGGAGGATGTCCCAGAGGGTCTTCACCGCCGCCGCCGAGTAGCCGTTGGACTGCATGCCGGCGCTGAAGTTCTCGAACTGCTTGTCGAGCTCGCTCTTCTTCTTCTTGCCCATCGCGCGGCGCAGCAGGTCGGCCTGCGCGAGCGTGTAGCCCGCGAGCTTCTGCGCGATCGCCATGACCTGCTCCTGGTACACGATGAGACCGTATGTCGTGCCGAGCACCTCCTCGAGCGGCTCGGCGAGCTCGGGATGGATCGGTGTGATCGGCTGCCGGCCGTTCTTGCGCAGCGCGTAGTTGGTGTGCGACTCGGCGCCCATGGGGCCCGGGCGGTACAGGGCGAGGACGGCCGAGATGTCCTCGAAGTTATCGGGCTTCATCATGCGCAGCAAGGAGCGCATGGGGCCGCCGTCGAGCTGGAAGACGCCGAGCGTGTCGCCGCGCGCCATGAGCTCATAGGCGGCGGGGTCGTCGAGCGAGAGGTCCTCGAGCACGAGCTCGGTGCCGCGGTTGGCGCGGATGTTGTCGAGGGCGTCGTCGATGATCGTGAGGTTGCGCAGCCCCAGGAAGTCCATCTTGATGAGGCCGAGCGACTCGCACGCGGGGTAGTCGAACTGCGTGACGATCTGGCCGTCCTGCTCCCGCTTCATGATCGGGATGATGTCGATGAGCGGCTCGCTCGACATGATCACGCCCGCCGCGTGCACGCCCCACTGCCGCTTGAGGTTCTCGAGACCCAGAGCGGTGTCGAACACGCGCCGGGCATCCGGATCGACCTCGATCACGGCGCGGAAATCGCCCGCCTCCTTGTGACGCGGATGCGCGGGGTCGAGGATCCCGGACAGCGCCATGTCCTTGCCCATAATCGCCGGGGGCATCGCCTTCGTGAGCTTCTCGCCCATGCCGAAGGGGAAGCCGAGCACGCGCGAGCTGTCCTTCAGGGCCTGCTTCGCCTTGATCGTGCCGTAGGTGACGATCTGCGCGACGCGCTCGTCGCCGTACTTCTCGGTCACGTAGCGGATGACCTCGCCGCGGCGGCGGTCGTCGAAGTCGACGTCGAAGTCGGGCATCGAGACGCGGTCGGGGTTGAGGAACCGCTCGAAGAGTAGGCCGTGCTCGATCGGGTCGAGGTCGGTGATGCGCATCGCGTAGGCGGCCATCGAGCCGGCGCCCGAGCCGCGGCCCGGGCCGACGCGGATGCCGTTGCGCTTGGACCAGTTGATGAAGTCGGCGACGACGAGGAAGTAGCCCGAGAAGCCCATCTGCGTGATGACGCCGATCTCGTACTCGGCTCGCGCCCGCACCTCGGCCGAGATGCCGCCCGGGTAGCGCTGCTCGAGGCCCTTCGCGACCTCCTGGATGAACCAGCTGTTCTCGGTCTCGCCCTCGGGCACCGGGAACCGGGGCATGTAGTTCGCGGCGGTGTCGAAGGCGACGTCCACGCGCTCGGCGATGAGGAGCGTCGAGTCGCAGGCCTCGGGGTGGTCGCGGAAGAGCTCGCGCATCTGGGCCGGGGTCTTGAGGTAGAACTCGTCGGCGTCGAACTTGAAGCGGTTCGGGTCGTCGAGGGTCGAGCCCGACTGCACGCACAGCAGGGCCGCGTGCGAGCTCGCATCGCCCGGGTGCGTGTAGTGGAGGTCGTTCGTCGCGACGAGCGGCAGCCCCAGGTCCTCTGCGAGGCGGATGAGGTCGCTCATGATGCGGCGCTCGATGCCGAGGCCGTGGTCCATGATCTCGGCGAAGTAGTTCTCGCGCCCGAAGATGTCACGGAACTCGGCCGCCGCCTCGACGGCCGTGTCGTACTGGCCGAGGCGCAGGCGCGTCTGCACCTCGCCGCTCGGGCAGCCCGTCGTCGCGATGATGCCCTCGCTGTAGCGGCTCAGCAGCTCGCGATCCATGCGGGGCTTGAAGTAGTAGCCCTCGATCGAGGCGAGCGACGACATCCGGAAGAGGTTGTGCATGCCCGTCGTCGACTCGGCGAGCATCGTGATGTGGGTGTACGAGCCGGCGCCGGAGACGTCGTCCTCGCCGCCCGTCCCCCACTTCACGCGCGTCTTGTCGGTGCGGTGCGTGCCGGGCGTGAGGTACGCCTCGGTGCCGATGATGGGCTTGATGCCGGCCTCGGTCGCGGTGCGCCAGAAGTCGAACGCGCCGAACATGTTGCCGTGGTCGGTGACCGCGATCGCCGGCATTCCCTGGGCGACCGCCTCCTCGATGAGCGGCTTGACGCGGGCCGCTCCGTCGAGCATCGAGTACTCGCTGTGCACGTGGAGGTGGACGAACGAGTCGGTGGTCACGGCACCTCCGGGTGCGGTTCTGGGGCGGGGTCCGCGGCGTGCGGGGTCACCAGTCTAGGTCGCGCCGGAGGGCCGTTCGGCGTGTCGCGGGTGCGTCGCGCGAGCCGCGCATCCGTCGCCGTGAACCGCCGGTCAGGATGCTCGGAGCACGTCGAGCGCGTGCTGGAGATCGTCGGGGTAGACCGACGAGAACTCGACCTCGGCGCCCGTGGCGGGGTGCCGGAAACCGAGTCGCATGGCGTGGAGCCACTGGCGGCTGAGCCCGAGCCGGGCGCTCAGGGTCGGGTCGGCGCCGTACATCGCGTCGCCGACGCAGGGGTGGCGCTGCGCGGCCATGTGGACGCGGATCTGGTGGGTGCGGCCCGTCTCGAGGTGGATCTCCAGGAGCGTCGCGGAGGGGAACGCCTCGAGCGTGTCGTAGTGCGTGACGGAGGGCTTGCCGTCGGCGACGACGGCGAACCTCCAGGCCGAGCCGGGGTGCCGGCCGATGGGCGCGTCGATCGTGCCCGAGAAGGGGTCGGGGTGGCCCTGCACGATCGCGTGGTAGATCTTCGAGACCTCGCGGTCGTGGAAGAGGCGCTTGAGCTCGCGGTATGCCGACTCGGTCTTCGCGACGACCATGAGGCCGCTCGTGCCGGCGTCGAGGCGGTGCACGATGCCCGCGCGCTCGGCCGGGCCGGAGGTCGCGATGCGGAAGCCCGCGGCGGCGAGGGCTCCGAGCACGGTCGGGCCGTCCCAGCCGACGCTCGGGTGCGCGGCGACCCCCACGGGCTTGTCGATCACGACGAGGTCGTCGTCGTCGTGGACGATGCGGAGGTTCTCGACGGCGATCGGCTCGATCGAGGGCTCGCGGCGGGGCTCCCACGAGACCTCGAGCCAGGCGTCGCGGGGCAGCCGGTCGGACTTCCCGAGCGTGCGGCCGTCGACCGTGACTCCCCCGGCCTCGGCGACCTCGGCGGCGAAGGTGCGCGAGAAGCCGAGGAGCTTGGCGAGAGCGGCGTCGACGCGCTCGCCGGAAAGCCCGTCGGGGACGGGGAGAGCGCGTGACTCGGTCACGACGTCCCTCCCCGTCCCCGACGGAGGGTGCTGCTCAGGAGCCGTAGCCCGGGTACTGGCCCGGCGTCTGCTGCGGCTGGCCGAAGCTCGGTGCGGAGCCCGGGAACTGGGCCGAACCGGGAGCGCCGACGGGCGCCGAGCCGACGGGTGCGGCGGCGGAGCCGGGCGCGGCGGACTCGGGCTGACCGGACGCGGCGCTCGAGCCCTCGAGCTCGCGCAGCTGGCCCTGGATGTAGGTGCGGAGCTGGTTGCGGTACTCGCGCTCGAACACGCGGAGCTCCTCCACGCGGGCCTCGAGCGTCGTCTTCTCGGCCTGGAGCTGGTCGACGATCTGACGCTGCTGGCCCTCGGCCTCGGAGACGAGGCGCTGGGCGGTCGCCTGGCCCTCGGCGATGAGCTCGTCGCGCTTGGCGATGCCCTCGCGCACGTGCTCCTCGTGGAGGCGACGGGCGAGCTGGAGCAGATTGTTCGTGCTCGTGGTCTCGAGCGACGCGTCCGTTGCGGCGGGCGCCGAGGCCGGGGCCGGAGCGGCGGGCGCCGAGTAGGCGGGGGCCGACGCGGCGGGGACCGAGGCGACGGGCTGCGGAGCGGGCTGCTCGGCGGCCGGGGCCGCGCCTCCGCTGCGCTGCAGCTCGGCGATGCGGGCATCGGCGGCGACGAGGCGCTGCTTGAGCTCGTCGTTCTCCTGGTTCAGGCGACGGAACTCGACGACGATCTCGTCGAGGAAGTCATCGACCTCGTCCTGGTCGTATCCCTCGCGGAACTTGGTCGACTGGAAGCGCTTGTTGACGACGTCTTCGGGAGTGAGGGCCATTCCGTGCTACCTCGGAACTTTCTGGAGAGCGGTCGGATAACGATGGGATAACGCTAGCAACAGCGAACCACACGCGTCACATCGGTTACCCCACCCTACCCACTCGTGGCTCGACGCGTCAGAGTCGAATCGTGCGCGAGGGACTCAGCGCGGGCCGACGATCGACATGAGGATGAAGATGCCGATCATGACGATCGTCCAGGCCAGATCGAGCTGGATCATTCCCAGCCGGATGGGCGGGATGACGCGGCGGACGGCCTTGATCGGCGGGTCGGTGAGCGTGTAGCTGACCTCGGCGGCGATGACGACGGCGCCCGTCGGCCGCCAACCGCGATTCAGCGCCTGGATCCAGTCGAAGACGAATCGCGCCCACATGGCGAGGAAGACGATGAGCAGCGCGACGTAGATCACGCCGAACACGATGGAGAGGACGGCCTGCACGGGGTTCAGTCTGTCAGGTCACGCTGGGAGCGGCCGCGCGCGGCGCGCGGCGCCGGGCCGCGGCGGGGCGGGATCAGGAGAGGAACGAGGCGTCGACGTCCGGCTCGGACTCGGCCTGCTCGCCGCTCACGGCGACGTGCGACGGCGAGAGCAGGAACACCTTGCTCGTGACGCGCTCGATCTTCCCGTAGAGGCCCTGCGACAGGCCGCTCGCGAAGTCGACGAGACGGCGGGCCTCGGACTCGGTCATCTGCGAGAGGTTGATGATGACGGGGATGCCCTCGCGGAAGCTCTCGGCGATGACCTGCGCGTCCTTGTAGTGACGCGGGTGGACGGTGAGGATCTCGTTCATGTCGGAGGGTGCGGCATTCCGTGTCGGGGCGGAGCGACGCAGAGGCGTCACGGGGGCGCGCTGCGGACCCGGAGCGGGCACCGCGGCGACGGAGGGCGCGGGCTGCGCACGGTGGTCGCGCTGCTCGGCGGGAGCGTCGTACTCGACCTCTTCATCGGCGAGGCCGAGGTAGACCATGGTCTTGCGAAGCGGGTTCGTCATGAGGCGTCCTTCGAGTCGTGGTGCTCTTGCAGGCTATTGGGGCGCCGGACGTTTTCCGGTGATTGCGGTCCCGATCCGAAGGTGTGTCGCCCCCTCGGCGATGGCCTCGGCGTAGTCGCCCGACATGCCGGCGGAGAGGTCCGTCGCCTCGGGCGCGATCGTGCGCACGCGGTCGCCGATCGCGCGCAGTCGCGCGAACGCGCCCCGGGCATCCTCATCGAGGGGCGCGACTCCCATGACGCCGCGCAGGCGCAGGCGCTCAGTCGCGAGGACCGCCTCGGCGAGCTCCTCGACGCGATCGGGCGCGACTCCCCCGCGGCCGGGGTCGTCGGTGAGATTGATCTCGAGGAACACGTCGAGCGCGCGCTCGACGCCTGCGAGCGACGTGATGAGGGATGCGCGGTCGACCGAGTGGATGACGTCCGCGTAGCGCGCGACCGCCTTCGCCTTGTTCGACTGCAGCTGCCCGACGAAGTGCCACGTGAGCGGCAGCCCCTCGAGCTCGGCGGCCTTCGGCGCGGCGTCCTGGTGGCGGTTCTCGCCGACGTGCCGCACGCCGAGGTCGACGAGGTCGCGGACGAGCTGCGCGGGGTGGAACTTCGTCACGACCACGAGCGTGAGCTCATCGGGCGACCGCCCCGCTCGCGCGCACGCGTCGGCGATGCCCGCCGTGACCGCGGCGTAGCGATCGGCGAGCTCGGGCGGGGCCGTCACCGGGTCAGCGGAGGAACTCGGGGATGTCGAGGTCGTCGTCGCTGTCGGCCTCGACCTCGAGCGGGTCGATGGGCGCGGTCGCGGCGAGCACGGGGGTCTGGCCCGGCTCGGGGGCCGACTCGCCCGGCTGCGCGGTGACGCGCTCACCGGGAGCGGCCGGTACGAAGCTGGAGCGGCGATCCTTGTGCACCGTCGTCGGCTCGCCGCCGTCGAAGCCCGCGGCGATGACGGTGACGCGCACCTCGTCGCCGAGCGTGTCGTCGATGACGGCGCCGAAGATGATGTTCGCCTCGGGGTGCACGGCCTCCTGGACGAGCCTCGCGGCGTCGTTGATCTCGAAGATGCCGAGGTTCGATCCGCCCTGGATCGACAGGAGCACGCCGTGCGCGCCGTCGATGCTCGCCTCGAGCAGCGGGCTCGCGACGGCGAGCTCGGCGGCCTTGATGGCGCGATCGGCTCCGCGACTCGAGCCGATGCCCATGAGCGCGCTACCGGCCCCCTGCATGACGCTCTTGACATCGGCGAAGTCGAGATTGATGAGGCCGGGGGTCGTGATGAGGTCGGTGATGCCCTGGACGCCCGCGAGGAGCACCTGGTCGGCGGTCGCGAAGGCCTCGAGCATGCTGATGCCGCGGTCGCTGATCTCGAGCAGGCGGTCGTTCGGGACGACGATGAGGGTGTCGACCTCGTTCTTGAGGGCCGCGACGCCGTCCTCCGCCTGCGCCTGGCGGCGCTTGCCCTCGAAGCTGAACGGCTTCGTGACGACGCCGATCGTGAGCGCGCCGATCGACTTCGCGATGCGCGCGACCACGGGAGCGCCGCCGGTGCCCGTGCCGCCGCCCTCGCCCGCGGTGACGAAGACCATGTCGGCGCCCGCGAGCGCCTCCTCGATCTCCTCCGCGTGGTCCTCCGCCGCACGGCGGCCGACCTCGGGGTCGGCGCCCGCGCCGAGGCCGCGCGTGAGCTCGCGGCCGACGTCGAGCTTGACGTCGGCGTCGCTCATGAGCAGCGCCTGGGCGTCGGTGTTGATGGCGATGAACTCCACCCCGCGCAGGCCGAGCTCGATCATGCGGTTCACCGCGTTGACTCCGCCGCCGCCGATGCCGACGACCTTGATCACGGCGAGGTAGTTCTGGTTGCTGGTCACGTCCGGCCTCCGCGTCTAACCCTAAACCTCCAGTTGAGGTATAAAGTTATGCTCAGTATGTACTCCTGAGTCCTGACGGTAGGGGGGCGAGGGGCGCAGAGCTCTCAAGCGCGCCGCGTGTCGGGTCGATTGCGCGCAAGACTCGTGCTCGGGGGTGCGACCGGGCGTACCGGCGGCGGCTGAGAGGGGTCGGCACGGAGGGGGGTCGGATCAGAGCCGGCGGACGATGACGCTGTCGGGCGCCGAGACGTCGAACTGCCAGGCCACGGCGGGGTCGTTGACCGCGATCGCCGTCTCGAGCACGCGCGTCTTGAAGGCCGACCGCTCGGCGCTCCCCCACACGACCCGGTGCCCGAGGTCGCGGATGGTGAACGCGACGTCGTCGCGCGTCGACGCCGTGACGACGTCGACGCGGGTCGCGAGCTCGTCGGGCAGCGCGTCGAGCACCTCGGCGACCGAGCGGAACGCCGCCTCGTCGGGGTCGGCCTCCCCCGCCCGGATGAGCGGGACGCCCGTGGGTCGCTGGGGGGTCGACTCGACGACGACCCCCGCCGCGTCGACGAGCTCGAACTCGGATCCGCTCTCGATGGCGCCGATCGGCGCGCGCTCGATGACCCGCACGACGAGCGAGTGCGGCGGCACGACCTCGAGCGAGTAGGAGCGGATGAGCGCGAAGCCCTCCAGATCGGATCGGATGCCGCCCTGGTCGAGCAGCGCGAGGGGCGTGTCGCGGTGCCGATCGAGGGCTCCGCCGATCTCGGCCGGGTCGAGCCGCACCGTGCCGGTGACGCGGATGTCCGTGAGGGCCATGAGCGGAGAGAGCGTGACCGCGACGACCGTCGCGAGCAGCGCCGTGAGCACCGCGACCGACCCCCACGTGATCAGCCGGCGCCGTCGCGAGCGGCGCGTGAACCGCCGCGCCTCGGCCCGCTCGGCACGTCGTGCGGCGCGGGCGGCGGAGCGCTCGAGGTGATCGGCGCGACGCCGCGCCTGCTCGGCCGGGTCGATCGACCGGGCGGGGAGCAGTCGAGGGCGCGGACCGCTGCGCGGGACGGGGACGGCGTCGGAGGCCGACCCGGGTGCGGCGCCCTCGGGCTCGGGAGCCGAGGGGCGCGATCGCTGACGGGAGGGGCGCGATGCGCGCGGCGCGGGCCCGGTCGAGGGGCTCGGGGGTGCGGCGGGGCCCGTCGCGCCTCCGCGGCCCGCGGGCCGGGAGGCCGCGGAGCCGGAGCCCGAGGGCGAGCCCGACCCGGGCTGGCGCCCGCGATCGAAGCCCTCGGGGCGCTTCACCGGGCGGGCTCCTCGGCGGGGCCGGCGGGGGCATCCCCCGCTTGGCCGCTCGCGGCGACGATCGCGTCGTGGACGCTCGGGAGGATCCGGTAGACGTCGCCGCAGGAGAGCGTCATGACGATGTCGCCCGGGCGGGCGATCTCGGCGACGCGCGCGGCGGCCGCGCTCCAGTCGGGGCGGTAGTCGACGACGGAGGGGTCGCCGAAGGCGTCGCTCACGAGGGCGCCCGTGACGCCCGGGATCGGGTCCTCGCGCGCGCCGTAGACGTCGAGCACGACGGTGTGGTCGGCGAGTCGCTCGTAGGCCTCCGCGAAGTCGCCCGCCATCGCCTGCGTGCGGCTGAAGAGGTGCGGCTGGTGGATCGCGATGACGCGGTGGTCGCCCACGACGGAGCGCGCCGTCTGGAGCGCCGCGGCGACCTCGGTCGGGTGGTGCGCGTAGTCGTCGTAGAGGCGCACTCCCGCGGCCTCGCCGTGCGACTCGAAGCGGCGCAGCGTGCCCGCGAAGCCGTCGAGCGCGGCGACCGCCTCGGCGAGCGCGATGCCGAGACCGACGAGCACCGCCACCGAGCCGGCGGCATTGAGCGCATTATGGCGGCCGGGCACGCCGAGCTGCCCGTGCGCCTCGGTGCCGTCGGCGGCGATCGTGAACGCGATCGGCCCCGTCTCGCTCACCGCGGTGAGGCGCACGTCGGCGTCGGCCGCCTCGCCGAAGGTCAGGATGCGCGGGGCGGCCCCGCGGGCGACGAGCGCGTCGCGCAGGGCGCGCGTGCCCGCGTCGTCGGCCGAGAGCACGACGAGCTCGCTCGCCGCAGCGGCGAAGCGCTCGAACGCATCCGCGATCGCCTCGGCCGAGCCGTAGTGGTCGAGGTGATCGGTGTCGATGTTGGTGACGAGCGCGATCGCGGTGTCGTACAGGAGGAACGACCCGTCGGACTCGTCGGCCTCGACCACGAAGAGATCCCCCTCGCCCCAGGCGGAGG
This sequence comes from Microcella sp., assembly GCF_030645145.1. Classification (GTDB taxonomy): domain Bacteria; phylum Actinomycetota; class Actinomycetes; order Actinomycetales; family Microbacteriaceae; genus Microcella. The sequence continues at coordinate 34,919 of NZ_JAUSMI010000070.1, forward strand.
AGGTGTTCGCGCCCTGGATCACGGCGCCGTTGACGAAGGAGGGATCGCGGTCGAGGGCGCGCAAGGCCGTCACGAGCATCCCCGTCGACGTCGACTTGCCGTGGGCGCCCGCGACGGCCAGCAGCCGCTCGCCGCGCACGAGCCAGGCGAGAGCCTGCGAGCGGTGCAGAACGGGGAGGCCGCGGCGCAGGGCCTCCTGGTACTCGGGGTTCTCGACCCACAGCGCGCCGGTCACGACGAGCGTGTCGGCGTCGCCCACGTGGGCCGCGTCGTGCCCGATCGAGACGGGGATGCCCAGCTCGCGCAGCGCCTGGACGGTCGCGGAGTCGGAGCGGTCGCTCCCGGTCACGGCGAAGCCCCGCTCGTGGAACAGGCGGGCGATGCCGCTCATGCCGGAGCCGCCGATTCCGACGAAGTGGAGGCGGCCGAGGTCATCGGGGAGGACGAGGGTGGGGTCGGGCTTGATCGTCATATCGCCGTTCACCCTACGGGGTCGAGGAGGCCAGGGCTTCGCGCACGAGGGCCAGGAGCGCGGCGCTGCCGTCGCGCTGGCCGACCGACCGGGCGGCCGCCGCCATGCGGGCGATCTCGGCGCGCCCGGTCAGGAGCGGGACGAGCTCGCCCGTCACGAACGCGGGGGTGAAGGCGGCGTCGTCGACGAGGCGGGCGCCCCCGGCCGCGACGAGCTCGCCCGCGTTGAGCCGCTGCTCGCCGTTGCCGACGGGGTACGGCACGAGGATCGACGGCAGGCCCACGGCGGCGAGCTCGCTCACGGTCGCCGAGCCCGAGCGGCAGACGACGAGGTCGGCGGCGGCGAAGGCGAGATCCATGCGGTCGCAGTACTCCAGGACGCGGTAGCCGGGCAGGCCCGGGTCGGCGCCGCCGCGATCGCGGCCCGTGATGTGGACGACGTTCCAGCCCGAGCCGAGGATGTGCGCGATCGCGTCGCCGATCGTCTCGTTGAGCCGCTTCGCGCCCGTCGAGCCGCCCGTGACGAGGAGGGTCGGCCTCTCGGGGTCGAGCCCGAAGTGCGCGATGGCCTGCGGGCGGAGCCCGACGCGGTCGAGCTCGACGATCTCGCGGCGCAGGGGCATGCCGACGACGCGCGCGCCCCGCAGCGGGGTGCCGGGGAAGGTGGTGCCGACGCGACCGCCGAGCCAGCCGGCGAGCCGGTTGGCGATGCCGGGGCGGGCGTTCGCCTCGTGGGCGACGAGCGGCACGCGCTCGAGGCGTGCGGCGACGTACGCGGGGGCCGAGGCGTACCCGCCGAAGCCGACCACGACATCCGCCCCCCGCTCGCGGATGATCGCGCGCGTCTGATCGACGGCGTCGCGGAAGTCGCGCGGGAACCGCACCGCCGCCCCGTTCGGGCGGCGCGGGAACGGCACGCGCGGGATGGTCAGGAGCTCGTAGCCGCGCTCGGGGACGAGGCGCTCCTCGAGGCCGCCGGCGGTGCCGAGGGCGAGGATGCCCACCTCGGGCTCGACGGCCCGCCAGTGGTCGGCGAGAGCGAGCAGGGGGTTCACGTGGCCGGCGGTGCCGCCGCCGGCGAGCAGCGCGGTCGTCATGCCCGCAGCCCGGGGCGGACGTCGCGGGCGAGCGAGAGGACGACGCCGATCGCGATGAGGGTCGCGACGAGCGCGGTGCCGCCCGCCGACATGAGAGGAAGCGGGACGCCGAGGACGGGGAGCATGCCGAGGACGACGGCGACGTTGACGAAGGCCTGTCCGACGATCCAGACGAGGACGGCGCCCGTCGCGATCCGGCGGAACGGGTCGGTGTGCGCGCGCATGAGTCGGATCATGCCGACCGCGAGGACGGCGAAGAGGATGAGGACGAGCATCGCTCCGATGAGGCCGAGCTCCTCGCCGACGATCGCGAAGATGTAGTCGCTCTCGGCGTGCGGCAGCCACGACCACTTGAGCGCCGAGTTGCCGAGGCCGACGCCGAAGACGCCGCCCGAGCCGAGCGCCCACATGCCGTGCATGGGCTGCCAGCAGACGTCCTCGAGCTGCTCGGGCGTGCAGCCGTTGAGCCACGCGCTGATGCGATCGGAGCGCGACGCGCCGGAGAGCGCGAACAGCACGGCGCCGCCGACGCCCACGGCGACGAGGCCGAGGAGGTGGCGCATGGGCGCGCCCGCGAAGAAGAGGGCGGCGAGCACGATCGACGCCATGATCGTGACGGTGCCGAGGTCCTGTCCGAGCAGGACGAGGCCGATCGCGACCGCCGAGACGGGCAGCGCGGGCATGGCGACGCTCCGCCAGTCGGTGAAGGCGTCGGCGCGGGGCGCGAGCACCGTCGCGAGCCACACCACGAGGGCGAGCTTGAGGAACTCGCTCGGCTGGGCGCTCACGCCGCCGATGTTGATCCAGTTCTGGTTGCCGCCGTAGCCCCAGCCGATGCCGGGCACGAAGACGAGCAGCTGGAGGCCGAGCCCGAGCAGGACGGCGTTCCGCGCCCAGCGCCGCCAGAAGACCGCGGGCAGCTGGGAGACGAGGAGCATGAGGGGGATGCCCATAAGGGCGAACAGGCCCTGCCGCAGGAAGATGCCGAAGAAGTCGCCGTCGCCCTTGCCGGACTGCACGAAAGAGCTCGAGAGCACCATGACGAGGCCCAGCAGCACGAGGAAGATCGTCGTGCCGAGCACGAGCATCCAGTCGGCGCTCTGCGCGGTGAACAGGCGGCGGACGGCGACGATCGCGGCGCCGCCGTGGACGGTCGGAGCGGTCTCGGGTGCCGCGCTGTGCGGCGGTCGCGTCGCGGTCACGCGATCCCCCTTCCCCCGGTCGAGGCCTCTGTCGGATTCAGCTCGGGCCGTGGTGCTCGCGCACCGCGGCCTGGAACCGACGGCCGCGATCGGCGTAGTCGGCGAACTGGTCCATGGATGCCGCGGCGGGCGCGAGGAGCACGGTGTCGCCATCGTGCGCCGCTGCGGCCGCCAGTCGCACGGCGACCGGCATCACCTGCTCAGTGTCGTCGGCTTCGACCTCGAACACGGGCAGCCCGGGCGCGTGTCGCCCGAACGCCGCGACGACGGCCGCGCGATCGACGCCGACGACGACCGCGGCGCGCAGGCGCTCGCGGTGGGTCTCGACGAGCGCATCGATCTCGACGCCCTTGAGGAGCCCGCCGACGATCCAGACGACGGAGCGGAAGGCGCTGAGCGCGGAGTTCGCCGCGTGGGGGTTGGTGGCCTTGGAGTCGTCGACCCACATTATGCCGCCCTCGTCGCGGACGATCTCGGTGCGGTGGTGGTCGACGCGGAAGGCGCGCAGCCCGTCGCGGACGGCGAGCGGCGGGGCGCCGGCGG
>NZ_JAUSMI010000071.1 GCF_030645145.1 Microcella sp.
GAAGGACACCAAGGCCGCCATCCAACACACGAGCGTGCCGGGCTTCGACATCATCCCGGCCAACATCGACCTGAGCGCGGCCGAGGTGCACCTCATCAATGAGGTCGCGCGCGAGCAGATCCTCGCCCGCGTGCTGCGCCCGGTGCTCGGCGACTACGACGTCATCCTCATCGACTGCCAGCCGAGCCTCGGCCTGCTGACGGTCAACGCGCTCACCGCCGCGCACGGCGTGCTCATCCCGCTCGAGTGCGAGTACTTCGCGCTGCGCGGCGTCGCCCTGCTCGTCGAGACGATCGAGAAGGTCCAGGATCGCCTCAACCCCGCCATCCAGCTCGACGGCATCATCGCGACGATGTACGACCCGCGCACGCTGCACTCGCGCGAGGTGCTCGAGCGCGTCGTCGACGCGTTCGGCGACCGCGTGTTCGAGACGGTCATCGGCCGCACGGTGAAGTTCCCCGACGCGTCGGTCTCGGGCACGCCGATCACGAGCTACGCCCCCGAGCACCCGGCCGCGAAGGCCTACCGTCAGCTGGCCCGAGAGCTGATCGACCGTGGCGCGGTCGCCTGAGCCCGAGGCTCCGGCGGCTCCGACCGACGTGGCGGCGACGGATGCTCCCGCCGGCTTCCAGGTGCACCTCGCCTCCTTCGACGGGCCGTTCGACCTCCTGCTGAGCCTCATCAGCAAGCGCGAGCTCGACATCACCGAGATCGCGCTGAGCGCGGTGACCGACGAGTTCCTGACCTACCTGCGCGGGCTCGACGGGCCGGACGAGCTGGAGGAGGCGAGCGAGTTCCTCGTCGTCGCCGTGACGCTGCTCGACTGGAAGATCGCGAGCCTCCTGCCGCAGGGCGAGCTCGTCGACGCGGAGGACGTCGCGCTGCTCGAGGCCCGCGACCTGCTCTTCGCGCGCCTGCTGCAGTACCGCGCGTTCAAGGAGGCGAGCGGCTGGTTCGCCGGCCGGCTCGAGGCCGAGTCCGGTCGCCATGCGCGCAGCGTGCGCCTCGAGGACCGCTTCCGCGAGCGCACCCCCGAGCTGCGCTGGACGACGAGCCTCGACGACTTCGCCGCCCTCGCCCTCCTCGCGTTCACCCCGCGCGAGATCCCCGTGGTCGGCCTCGACCACCTGCACGCGCCGCTCATCTCGATCCGCGAGCAGGCGGCGCACGTCGTGAGCCTGCTGCGCCGCGGCGACCCCGTGACCTTCCGCCAGCTCATCGCCGGAGCCGACCAGAAGGGCGTCATCGTGGCGCGCTTCCTCGCCCTGCTCGAGCTGTACCGCCACGCCGCGGTCGGCTTCGAGCAGCTCGAGCCGCTCGGCGAGCTCACCGTCCGCTGGACGGCCGAGAACTGGAGCGACGAGAACCTCGTGAACCTGGGAGCCGACTATGGCCAGTGAGACCCGCACCGAGATCGCGGCCGACGCCGCGACCGAGACCGCGCCGCAGCTCGACGGCACCGACGTCGAGAGCGCGCCCGCGGGCATCCCCGACGGCGTCGACGTGGCACGCGCGCTCGAGGCGATCCTCATGATCGCCGACGAGCCGCAGAGCGTCGTGGGCCTCGCCGCGGGCGTCGGCCGACCGGTCGCGGATGTCCGTGCCGCCCTCTCCGCGCTCGTCGCCGATTACGACGGCGAGGCCGGCGGCCCCCTCCGCGGCTTCGAGCTGCGCGAGGTCGGCGGTGGCTGGCGGCTCTACGTGCGCGGCGAGTTCGACCAGGTGGTGCGCGATTTCGTGCACACGCAGAGCCCCGCGAAGCTCTCGCAGGCGGCACTCGAGACGCTCGCCGTCATCGCCTACAAGCAGCCGATCAGCCGCGGCGCGATCGCGTCGATCCGCGCGGTCAACGTCGACTCGGTCGTGCGCACGCTGCTCGGTCGCGGCCTCATCACCGAGGCGTTCACCGACTCCGAGACCGGAGCGATCCACTACGCGACGACCGAGCTGCTGCTGACGCAGCTCGGCATCAATTCGCTCGACGAGCTGCCGCCGATCTCGCCGCTGCTCGACGACGGCAGCAAGGGGTTCGACGATGTCTGAGCACGTTCCGCAGGAACCGCACCCGTGGGATGCTCCCGCGCACGACCGCGCGGGCGACAGCCCCACAAGCGAGCGCCTGCAGAAGGTCATGGCGGCGGCGGGCGTCGCCTCGCGCCGCGTGAGCGAGCAGATGATCATCGCCGGTCGCGTGAGCGTCAACGGCGTCGTCGTCGACGAGCTCGGCGCGCGCATCGAGCCCGGCACGGATGAGCTCGCGGTCGACGGCGTCGTGATCCAGCTCGACCAGACGAAGCGTTACATCATGCTCAACAAGCCGACGGGCGTCGTGAGCACGATGAAGGACGAGAACGGCCGGCCCGACCTGCGGCAGTTCACCGAGAAGTACGAGGAGCGCCTCTACAACGTCGGCCGCCTCGACGCCGAGACGAGCGGCCTGCTGCTGCTCACGAACGACGGCGACCTCGCCCACGTGCTCGCCCACCCGAGCTTCGGCGTCGAGAAGACGTACATCGCGCAAGTGCGCGGCACGGTCTACCCGGCGACGCTGCGCAAGCTCCTCGAGGGCATCGAGCTCGACGACGGCCCGATCGCCGCCGACAAGGCGCGCGTCATGGGCGAGTCGAACGGCGGGCGCAGCATGGTCGAGCTGACGCTGCACTCCGGCCGCAATCGCATCGTGCGACGGATGCTCGCCGCCGTCGATCACCCGGTCGAGGAGCTCGTGCGGCGCCGCTTCGGCCCCCTCAATCTCGGCACCCTTCCCGTCGGCCGCACGCGCGAGCTCTCGACCGCGGAGCGCGGCGCACTGCTCACCCTCGCGCGCGACGCCCGGGCCGCGCGCGCTCGCGAGACCGAGTCGACGACCGGGGACGACGCATGACAGACCGTCGCCTCCAGCTCGACGTCCGCGTCGTCGGCGCCGGACTCCTCGGCACGAGCATCGGCCTCGCCCTCACCGAGAAGGGCGTCGACGTCGCGCTCGACGACGTGTCGCCGTCGGCCGTCCGCCTCGCGGTCGACTACGGCGCCGGCCGCCCCGCGCGCGCCGACGACCGCCCGGGTCTCGTGATCGTCGCGGTGCCGCCGGATGTCACGGCCCGCACCGTCGCGTACGAGCTCGCCGCGCATCCGGACGCCCTCGTGACCGATGTCGCGAGCGTCAAGGCGGGCCCGCTGCGCGAGCTGCGCGAGCTCGGCGCCGACGTGAGCCGCTACCTCGGCACGCATCCGATGGCGGGGCGCGAGCGCGGCGGCCCCATCTCGGCGCGCGCCGACCTCTTCCTCGGCCGACCGTGGGTGCTCGCCGGTCACGACGGCATCAGTTACGCCCGCGCGGGGGCGATCGAGGATCTTATCCTCGACCTCGGCGCCGTGCCCGTCGAGATGACGGTCGACGAGCACGACGCGAGCGTCGCGATGATCAGCCACGTGCCGCAGCTCGTCTCGACGATCATGGCCGCGCGCCTCGCGGCGGCGACCGACGGCGCCGTGGGCCTCGCGGGTCAGGGCGTGCGCGACGTCACGCGCATCGCCGGGAGCGACCCGGGGCTGTGGGTGCAGATCCTCGCCGCCAACGCCGAACCGGTGGCCGCGATCCTGACGCGGGTGCGCGACGACGTGACGACCGCGATCGAGGCGCTCGAGCATCCCGATGCCCCCGGGGCCCGCCGCGCGATCGCCGACCTCATGGGCGCGGGCAACGCCGGAGTCGCGCGCATCCCCGGCAAGCACGGCTCGACCCGCCGCTACGCGCAGCTCATCGTGATGATCGACGACACCCCCGGTCAGCTCGCGCGCCTGCTCACCGAGATCGGCGAGCTCGGCGTCAACATGGAGGACCTGCGGCTCGAGCACTCGCCGGGTGCGCAGGTCGGCTTCGCCGAGGTGTCGGTCGTGCCCGAGGCGGAGGCCCCGCTCATCGCGGCCCTCACCGAGCGAGGCTGGCGCATCGCCGGCGCGAGCTGATTCCCCTCTTCCCGTTCTGAACCGACCCCAGGAGACGCAGTGACCGACCTCATCGTGGCCGTCGACGGCCCCGCCGGCAGCGGCAAGTCGAGCGTGAGCCGCGAGGCCGCTCGCCGCCTCGGCTTCGGCTACCTCGACACGGGCGCGGCCTATCGCGCGCTCGCCTGGCACTGCCTCGACGAGGGCGTCGATGTCGAGGATGCCGCTGCCGTGGCTTCGCGCGTGGCGGACTTCGACTACGCGATCGGCACCGATCCCGACTTCTACTTCGTCCGCGTGGGCGGGGAGGAGATCACGAGCGACATCCGCGAGCCGCGCGTGACGGCGGTCGTGAGCGCGGTGGCGCGCGTTCCGGAGGTGCGGCAGGGGCTCACGGAGCTCTTCCGGCGCATCGCCGCCGACAGCGATCGGGCGGGCATGATCATCGAGGGGCGCGACATCACGACGGTCGTGGCGCCGGATGCCCGGGCCCGCGTTCTGCTGACGGCGAGCCCGGAGGCTAGAATGGCCAGAAGGTCGGCCGAACTGGGCAGTGAGCCGACCGAGTCGACAGCGCAGCAGCTCGCCTCACGCGATGCGCAGGACCTCAAGGTCGTCGACTTCATGAACGCCGCCGAGGGTGTCACGACCCTCGATTCCACCGAGCTCGACTTCGAGCAGACGGTGCAGGCGTTGATCGATATCGTGCGCGCCGCTCCTTCCGCCTAGGGGAGGGGGCGCGGAACACGCCTCGCCGGTGGGCGAGGGAGCAGTGGGAGGATCCCATGACCGCCGAACAGAACACCCCCGACGCCCCCGTCTCGCATGACGACGGCGATGCCGAGTACCCGCAGCTGAACCAGGAGGCGGCCGAGCAGGTCGCCGCGCGCCTGGCCGAGCTCGATGACGACCTGGCGCTCGCGCGCGCGGAGTCGCTGCGCAAGGGTCTCGCCGACTACGACCTTGACGACGACGACCTCGATCTGCTCGAGAACGCCGAGCTCGGCGAGGACGGCATCATCACGCTGCCCGCCCTGCCGGTCCTCGCGATCGTGGGCCGGCCGAACGTCGGCAAGAGCGCGCTCGTCAACCGCATCCTCGGCCGCCGCGAGGCCGTCGTGGAGGACACCCCCGGTGTCACGCGCGACCGCGTCACGTACAAGGCCGAGTGGAACGACAAGCGCTTCACCCTCGTCGACACGGGCGGGTGGGAGCCCGACGCGACGGGCATCAACGCCTCGGTCGCCGCGCAGGCGGAGGTCGCCGTCGAGCTCGCCGACGCCGTGCTGTTCGTCGTCGACGCCATCACGGGCGCGACCGCGACGGACGAGTTCGTCGTGAAGATGCTGCGCCGCTCGAAGAAGCCGGTCATCCTCGTCGGCAACAAGATCGATGACACCCGCCAGGAGCCCCTCACGGCTGAGCTGTGGGGCCTCGGCCTCGGGCAGCCGTGGCCGACGTCGGCCGTGCACGGCCGCGGCGTCGCCGACCTGCTCGACCACGTGCTCACCGTGCTTCCCGAGGTGTCGGCCGTCGCGAAGCAGGAGTTCGGCGGCCCGCGCCGCGTGGCCCTCATCGGCCGCCCGAACGTCGGCAAGTCGAGCCTGCTGAACAAGGCGGCGCGCGAGGAGCGCGTCGTCGTCAACGAGCTCGCCGGCACGACGCGCGACCCGATCGACGAGCAGATCGAGCTCGGCGGCAAGATCTGGAACTTCGTCGACACGGCCGGCATCCGCCGCCGCGTGCACCTGCAGCAGGGCAGCGACTTCTACGCCTCGCTGCGCACCGCTGCGGCGCTCGAGAAGGCGGAGGTCGCGGTCGTCCTCATCGACGTGACCGAGCCGATCAGCGAGCAGGATGTCCGCATCATCGAGCTCGTCCTGCAGTCGGGCCGCGCCCTCGTGCTCGCGTTCAACAAGTGGGACATGCTGGACGACGAGCGCCGCCGCTACCTCGAGCGCGAGATCGATCAGGATCTCGCGCACGTCGCGTGGGCGCCGCGCGTCAACATCTCGGCGCGCACGGGCCGTCACCTCGAGAAGCTCGTCCCGGCGCTCGAGCTCGCGCTCGAGTCGTGGGATACCCGCATTCCGACCGGCAAGCTCAACGCGTTCATCGCCGAGCTGACGCAGGAGCACCCCCACCCCGTCCGCAGCGGCAAGCAGCCGCGCATCCTGTTCGCGACGCAGGCGTCGACGCGCCCGCCGACCTTCGTGCTCTTCACGACCGGATTCCTCGACCCGCAGTACCGCCGCTTCATCACGCGCCGCCTGCGCGAGGTGTGGGGCTTCGAGGGCTCGCCCATCCAGGTGAACATGCGAGTGCGCGAGAAGCGTCAGCGCAAATAGTCGGTCGGGCGCGCCGATAGGCAGACGCGCCGCCCGCCGAAACTCTCGTGCCCGGCCAGCGCCCTCCCGTTGTTGAGGAGTGACGTAATTGATTTTCGACACTCCTCAACAACGGTAGGTAGCGCTGCCCGCCTCACGTCCGCGCGCGCCCGGCGACCTGCCGCTCAACTCACGCGGCGGGCGGCCGCGAACTCCGTCACGACTCCGCGGCCGGGCGGCGTCGCGAGTGCCGAGTCGGGCGCGCGCCCGGCGAGCCCCGGGAAACCCGCCGCCTCGAGCAGCTGATCGTCGAGCGACAGCAGGGTCGCATCGACGAGCGGCCACGGCTCGTGCGCGTTGCGCGCGTGGATCGTGCGGCCGAGGTGCCGCTCGTGGAACCCCCACCGGTCGGTGAGGAACCGGCTGAGCGGGGTGTCGACGGGCGACTCCGCGACACGGGCGCGGATGCGCGTCGTCGGGCGGTCGACGAGCGGGTGGGCGGCTCCACCGGCGAGGCGGTGACGTCGGCTGCGGTACTCGAGCTCGTCCCCCGACACGGTGAGCGAGGCATCCGCCCACTGATAGGGGAGGCCGAACATCGCGCGCGCCGCGAGCACCGGCGGCAGGTGCTGCGCCTCGAGCGAGCGGAAGACGACGCCGCGGTTGCCGGCCTCATCGACCGAGTAGGTGCGGACGTTGATCTCGATGAAGGTTCCGAGGCCGGGGACGGGCGGAAGCGGCAGGAACTGATGCCGGCCCAGCACGAACGGGATGAGCCCGACCCACGCGCTGCCGTCGAACACGTCGGGGCGCGTGCCGGCGGGGAGGAACGGCGCGACGAGCGCGGGGTCGACGCGCCAGTGGAGGAAGAGGAAGTCGCTCCAGCGCTGGCGGATGATCGCGCGCCCCGGCAGCGGGGGAGCGGACGGCCGCTCGGGGAGGGGCGCGGGGGCGGGCATGGATTCATCATGCTCGCCGCACCCGAGCGCAAGCCCCTGCGCGGTGGACTTCTTGTGCCGTAGCGTCGCGAGGATGGAGATCGCCACGTCATTCGGCACGGCCGCCGACGCCTACGAGCGCGCCCGACCCGGCTACCCCGCCGCCGCGATCGAATGGCTGCTTCCCCAGCAGGGCGCCATCGTGCTCGACGTCGGCGCCGGCACCGGCAAGCTCACCGCGCAGCTCGCCCGCGCGGGTCACGCCGTGCGCGCCGTCGACCCCGACCCCACGATGCTCGCGACCCTCGCCCGGCGCCTGCCGAGCGTCGCGACCGCCGTCGGCACCGCCGAGAACCTGCCCGTCGACGACCTCTCCGTCGATGCCGTCACCTTCGGCCAGTCGTGGCACTGGGTCGACCCGTCGCTCGCGACGCAGGAGGCCGCGCGCGTGCTGCGCCCCGGCGGGCGGATCGGCCTGTTCTGGAACATCCGTGACGAGACCGTCCCGTGGGTGAAGGAGCTCAGCGGCATCATGCACTCGAGCGCCGCCGAGCGC
>NZ_JAUSMI010000074.1 GCF_030645145.1 Microcella sp.
CGAGCACCGCCGCGTCGAGGGCTTCAACCACTGGACGCTCGTGCGCGCGCGCGAGGCGTCGCGCGACGTCCTGACCCCGGCCCGCGGCCTCCCCTCGGTCTCGATCAGCGGCGTCATCGACGAGATGGCCAGGCAGCGCGCGCTCGAGGAGCTCGCCATCCTCGACACCCCGGCGGAGGAGCGCTTCGACCGCGTGACGCGGCTCGCGCAGCAGCTGTTCGGCGTCACCGGGTCGGCGATCAACCTCATCGACCGCGACCGGCAGTGGTCGAAGTCGATGGTCGGGCCGTTCGGAACGGAGGTGCCGCGCGAGAACTCGGCGTGCGCGATCACGATCGAGTCGGACGACACGCTCATCGTCGCCGACCTCACCGTCGCCCCCGGGTTCGAGAGCATCGCGATCCCGGGAGCCTTCGAGTTCTACGCCGGCCACCCGCTCTACGCGCCCGGAGGCGAGCGCATCGGCTCGTTCTGCGTCTACGACGCGAAGCCGCGGCACTTCGGCGAGCGGGAGGCCGCGATGCTCCGCGACCTCGCCGCGTGGGTGCAGCAGGAGCTCTCGGTCAGCCAGGAGCTCAGCCGTGCCGCCGAGGTGCAGCAGGGCCTCCTGCCGCAGCAGCTGCTGAGCATGCCGGGGTGGGACATCGCCGGCATGTGCCTGCCGGCGCGCGCCGTCGGCGGCGACTTCTTCGACTGGTACCCCGTCGGGGAGGGCGCGGCCTTCACCCTCGCCGACACCATGGGCAAGGGCATCGGGGCCGCGATCATCGCCGCCACCGTGCGGGCGGTGCTGCGATCGGCGGCGCGATTCGGCGACGTCGCCGGCGCGGTCGACGCGGCCGCGGCATCCCTCACCGGCGACCTCGACTCGACCGGGCTCTTCGTCACGCTGTTCCACGGCCGCCTCGACATGGACTCGGGCGAGCTGACGTTCGTCGACGCGGGGCACGGCCTGACGTTCATCGCGCGCGTCGACGGCACCGTCGACCGGCTGAAGTCGACGTCGCCGCCGCTCGGCATCGACATCGAGACAGAGTGGATCCCGCAGACGGTGACGATCGGGCCGGGCGACGCGCTCATCAGCGTGAGCGACGGCGTGCTCGACCTCTACGACGGCGTGCTCGAGGCGCTCGAGAGCGTCACGACGCTCACGCTGCTCGCCGACAGCGCCGCCGAGATCGTCGACGCGATGCGCACGCGCGCTCGCGGGATCGCCCCCGACGACGTGACCGTCCTCGTCGTCCGCCGCGACGCCTGACCCGCGCCGCGCGGAACCCTCGCGGCCTGCGAGGAGGCTCCGACGCGTGTCATCGGCGCCCGCCGACGGGAGTACCCTGGACGAGGCCGTTTCTCTCGACATCGAGAGATCTCTCGACGTCGAACCACCTCGAGACCGAGAACCGCCGGCCGGTTCCTACGTACATCGCACGTGGATGGGAAGAGCAGAGCGTGGATCTTTTCGAGTACCAAGCACGCGACATGTTCGAGAAGCACGGTGTTCCCGTGCTCGCCGGCATCGTCGCCGATACCCCTGAGGAAGCCCGCGCCGCGGCCGAGAAGCTCGGCGGCGTCACGGTCGTGAAGGCCCAGGTCAAGACCGGGGGCCGCGGCAAGGCCGGCGGCGTCAAGGTCGCCAAGACGCCGGAGGACGCGGAGGCCGCGGCCGAGGCGATCCTCGGCCTCGACATCAAGGGCCACGTCGTCAAGCGCGTCATGGTCGCCGCCGGAGCGGACATCAAGGAGGAGTTCTACTTCTCCGTCCTGCTCGACCGCGCCAACCGCAGCTACCTCGCCCTGTGCAGCTACGAGGGCGGCATGGAGATCGAGCAGCTCGCCGAGGAGCGCCCCGAGGCGCTCGCGCGCGTCGAGGTCGACCCCGGTCGCGGCATCGACCTTGACAAGGCGCGCGAGATCGCGGTCGAGGCGAAGTTCCCGACCGAGCTGATCGAGAAGGTCGCTCCCGTCTTCGTCGCCCTGTACGAGGTCTACGTGAAGGAAGATGCGACGCTCGTCGAGGTCAACCCGCTCGTGCTCACCGGCTCTGGTGCGATCGTCGCCCTCGACGGCAAGGTCACCCTCGACGAGAACGCCTCGTTCCGTCAGGCCGACCACGCCGCTCTCGAGGACAAGGACTCGACCGACCCGCTCGAGGCGAAGGCCAAGGAGCACGACCTCAACTACGTCAAGCTCGACGGCGAGGTCGGCATCATCGGCACCGGCGCGGGCCTCGTCATGTCGACGCTCGATGTCGTCGCCTACGCCGGCGAGAAGCACGGCGGCGTCAAGCCCGCCAACTTCCTCGACATCGGCGGCGGCGCCTCCGCCGAGGTCATGGCCGCGGGCCTCGACGTCATCCTCGGTGACGCGCAGGTCAAGAGCGTGTTCGTCAACGTCTTCGGCGGCATCACGGCGTGCGACGCCGTCGCCAACGGCATCGTGAAGGCGCTCGAGATGCTCGGCGACACGGCGACCAAGCCGCTCGTCGTGCGGCTCGACGGCAACAACGTAGAGGAGGGCCGCCGCATCCTCGCCGATGCGAACCACCCGCTCGTGACGATCGCGAGCTCCATGGACGAGGGCGCCGACAAGGCCGCCGAGCTGGCTGCGAAGTAAGGGACGCGAACATGTCGATCTTCCTCAACAAGGATTCCAAGGTCATCGTCCAGGGCATCACCGGCGGCGAGGGCACCAAGCACACGGCGCTCATGCTCAAGGCGGGAACGCAGGTCGTCGGCGGCGTCAATGCCCGCAAGGCCGGCACGACCGTCTCGCACACCGCGGCCGACGGCTCGACCGTCGAACTGCCCGTCTTCGCCACGGTCGCCGAGGCCATGGCGGCCACGGGCGCCGACGTCTCGATCGCCTTCGTGCCCCCGGCGTTCGCGAAGGACGCGGCGATCGAGGCCATCGACGCCGAGATCCCGCTCCTCGTCATCATCACCGAAGGCATCCCCGTGCTCGACTCGGCCGAGCTGTGGGCGCACGCGAAGGCCAAGGGCGGCACGACCCGCATCATCGGCCCGAACTGCCCCGGCATCATCACGCCGGGCGAGGCGCTCGTCGGCATCACTCCCGCGACGATCACCGGCAAGGGCCCCATCGGCCTCGTGTCGAAGTCGGGCACGCTGACCTACCAGATGATGTACGAGCTGCGCGACCTGGGCTTCTCGACCGCCATCGGCATCGGCGGCGACCCCATCATCGGCACGACGCACATCGACGCCCTCGCGGCGTTCGAAGCCGACCCCGAGACGAAGGCGATCGTCATGATCGGCGAGATCGGCGGCGACGCCGAGGAGCGCGCGGCCGACTTCATCGCGGCCAACGTCACGAAGCCGGTCGTCGGCTACGTCGCGGGCTTCACGGCCCCCGAGGGCAAGACGATGGGTCACGCGGGCGCGATCGTCTCCGGCTCGGCCGGCACGGCGCAGGCCAAGAAGGAGGCCCTCGAGGCCGCGGGCGTGAAGGTCGGCAAGACGCCGAGCGAGGCCGCCGCCCTCATGCGCGAGATTATCGCGGGGCTCTAGCGAGCATCCGCACCACCGACGGCCCCGTCGCTCCTCGTGAGCGGCCGGGCCGTTCGGGTCAGATCCGCTGACTGACGCAGAGGAAGTTGCCCTCGCTGTCGCGGAACCAGGCGGCCCGCAGATCCTTCCCCTCCAGAACACCATTGACGGTCTTCATGTCGGGAGTGTCGTACTCCTCGAACACGATGCCGTGCGATCGCATGACGGCCATCTCGCCGTCGAGGTCGTCGGTCATCCAGCCCATCTGGGTGTTCTGAGCAGTGCCCGCGTTCGGGGTCTCGTAGATCTCGAACTCCGCGCCAGGCGCCGGGTGGAAGACGAGAGAGCCCTCGCGGGTCTCGTCGGGGTCCAGGCCGAGCTTGTCGTGGTAGAAGGTCCGCGCGCGATCGAGATCCGCTGCGGGCAGGACGGTGTGCAGTGCTTTCATCATGAGACGTCTCCTTCGACATCGGGAGCGATCAGAGTTTTCGCGCGGCGCGGCGGCGCTCCATGCGTCGCCGGCTCGTCGCGGGGCGGGAGGAGGAGAGGGCCCGGGCGTGAGCGGGGCGGTCTCGGGCTCCGCGGGGGCCGAGGGTGCTCGGCGCTCGTGCAGACGGCGCGATTGTACGCCGCGGGGGCGCGCAGATCCAGGGGAAGGCGCCCGGTGGGCGGTCGTCGTCCGAGGTCAGGGCGCTGCGCTCCGGGCACGATAGTGCTCTGCTCGCTCGTACTCGCGTCGCGGACTGATCGTGGGCGCCCTCCGGTAGCCGTCGCGCAGCACGGTGGAAGCAGTGGCGGCGATCGCGACGATCGCGAGCGCGCTCAGAATGAGGAGTGGGACCATGGCGGGAAATCTACGGATGACGAAGACCTACCAGAAGTGGCAGCTTTGCCATAGTCCGTCGATTTCATGCCAAACTGGATCGCGAAGGAGGGCCCATGCTCCGCACCGTCACCGCTCTGGCCATGCCGGGCCTTGCGCCGTTCGAGTTCGGCGTCCTCTGCGAGGTCTTCGGCATCGACCGGACGGCGATGGGAGGGCCTGAGTTCGACTTCCGCGTGGCGACAGCGGTCCCCGGTCCGGTGCGGACGAGCCTCGGCTTCGACATCGTCGTCGAGCATGATCTGTCCGTCGCGGCAGATGCCGACCTCATCGCCGTGTCGGCGCGCACCATCGGAGACGTCGACGAGCGCTACATCGAGGTCATCCGAGAAGCGGAGGCGCGGGGCGCCTGGGTGCTGAGCGTCTGCAGCGGCTCCTTCGTGCTGGGCGCGGCGGGCATCCTCGACGGGCGGCGCAGCGCGACGCACTGGATGTACGCCGAGGAGATGCAGCGGACGTACCCCCGCACGACGGTCGACGCCGACGTGCTCTTCGTGGAGGATCGGCGCGTCATCACCGGCGCCGGGACCGCCGCGGGAATCGACGCGTGCCTGCATCTCGTGCGGCGCGAGCTCGGTGCCGCGGCGGCGACGGTCATCGCCCGCCGCATGGTGGTGCCGCCGCAGCGGGACGGAGGCCAGAGCCAGTACGTCGCCCCGCCGTCGCTCGACGTCGGCCTATCACCGTTCAGCCGCCTCACGGACTGGATGCTCGACCACCTCGACGAGGAGCTCACTGTCGAGGAGCTCGCGCAGCGGGCGCACATGTCGAGCCGGACGTTCTCTCGACGGTTCCGCGCCGAGCTCGGCGCGAGCCCCGCGGCCTGGCTCAACCGACAGCGAACCTTGCGCGCGCAGCAGCTTCTCGAGCAGACGCAGGCGTCGGTCGAGGAGGTCGCCCGAGTGTGCGGCTTCGGCACGGCGTCCGTGCTGCGGCATCACTTCCTCCGCACGCTCCATACGACGCCGCGGGACTACCGCCGAGCGTTCGGCGTGCAGCGCGCCGCCTCCTAGTTGTACTCGGCAGGGACCTTGGTGACACTTCCGGTCTTGTGAAACAGGAGAACCTCCGGGCTTAGTGGAGATGTCTAACGTCTTCACGATCACACGGAGGTTCTCGTGTCCCAGGGTAGGACTGTCCGCCCGCGCTTGAACGAATTCGGGCGGATGCTCATCGTTCAACGCGTGGTCCATGAGCGCCGACCGGTCGCTCATGTCGCCAAAGAGCTCGGCGTTTCCCGGCAGTGCGCCCACCGATGGATCGCACGATTCCGAAGCGAAGGCGCGGCCGGGTTGAAGGATCGGTCCTGCCGGCCGCACCGGTCCCCGAGCCGGGTTCCCGTCGAGGTCGAGGAGCGGGTGGTGCAGCTGCGTCGGGAGCAGCGCCGCGGGCAGGACTGGATCGGTCCGGAGTTGGGAATCCCATCACGAACTGTCGGGGCGATCCTGAAGCGTCGGGGAATGCCGCGACTGTCGGACTGCGACCCGCTGACCGGAGAAGTGATCCGCGCCAGCAAGACCACCGCAGTCCGTTATGAGTGGCAGCGGCCCGGGGAGCTGGTTCACATGGACGTGAAGAAGCTCGGCCGCATCCCGGACGGCGGCGGCTGGCGCGCTCACGGCCGCGAACACGGAAAAACTGCAGCGCAGAAGAGGGCAAAGATCGGCTTCGACTACGTGCACTCGATGGTCGATGACCATTCACGGCTGGCGTATTCCGAGATCCTGCCCGACGAGAAAGGCGCCACCTGCGCCGGCTTCCTGCTGCGCGGCGCCCGGTTCTTCGCCGAGCACGGCATCGATCGCATCGAGCGGGTCATGACCGACAACGCGTTCGGCTATCGCCTCTCCAACGACGTCGCCGTCGCACTGCAGCAACTCGGCGCTCGACACGTGCTCATCCGCCCGCACTGCCCCTGGCAGAACGGGAAGGTCGAACGGTTCAACCGCACCCTGCAAACCGAGTGGGCCTATCGACAGGTCTTCACCACCAACGACGACCGGCAGAACGCACTTGCACCCTGGCTGGACTACTACAACAATCGACGACGCCACTCAGCCCTCGACGGGCTCCCACCCATCAGCCGAGTGTCACCAAGGTGACTGCCGAGTACAACTAGGTCGCGGAAGATCTCGGCAGCGCTCGAGCTGCCGCCAGGCGGTCTCGGCACTGACGCTGCCGCGTCGCGCCGGAGGAGCGTGCGACTCATGCCGCCGAGGGATGACCGGCAGGCGTGCGTGCAGACCGTCGTCCTCGAAGTGGTGCACGACCCGGAGCCCGATCGCGGCGACGCCTCGGGTCTCCGGTGCCTTCCCGTGTGCGGTGAGCGCGACGTGGATGATGCCGTCCGCGCGGCGCGGGTCATCGGCGGGGAGCTCGCCGAGATGCACGAGAGCGCTGATGCAGGCGAGCGGCCCTCCCGCCGCCCACGCACGTCGGACGTCGTCCGGCAGGTCGGCTGAGCCGTACCAGCCGTGGCGCAGCGGGGTGAGGCGTCGAAGGTGCCGGCCGAACCAGATGTCGTCCGGATCCCAACCGGCATCGAGCAGCTCGGCCCGCGACACGATGCCGCCGCGGCTGCGGATGAACTCCTCGAACGCGGTCCACAGTCTCACGGCGCGATCGTGCCGGGTCCGCTCACTCCGCTCCCTCGCCGCAGCGCTCTGGTGGAAAGCCGGCCTCCCGACAGATCGGTGGACGACGACGCCAGACCGACCCGTCGGCGCCGGCGACCCAACGCGTCTTCCGCGTTGCGTCCTTCCAGAAGTACGGAGTGGGTGAGGACGATTCGGCGACTCCGTAGTTCTGGAAGCGTCCGCGGAGAGAGCAGGGGCGGATCTGGTGGGCGGCCAGCGGGCGCAGTCGACCGACGGGTGCGAGCGACGGGTGCCGGCCCTCAGACCGCGGCGTCCTCCGTCACCGTCCACGACAGGCGGACGAGCTCGCGCAGCACATCGAGATCGAGCGCGTCGAGCCGATTCGCGTACACGCAGTCGACCCCCGTCGTGTGCGGCCCGAGCCGTTCGAGCAGCGCGGCGGCCTCCGGGTGCGTCTGCAGCCCGTAGAACGACAGCTTCGCCTTCCGCGGCGAGAACGCCGCCCGCGGCCACACGCCCTCGTGCCCGCTCGCGTACCGGTACGCGTACCGGCCGAAGCCGATCATCGTCGGTCCCCACATCACCGGGTCGGCGCCCGTCTCCGTGCGGAACAGCTCCACGAGCCGCGCACCTTCCGCGCTGCGGCGCGCGTCGAGCGTCGCGAGGAACTCCTCGACCGGCACCTCGGTCGGCATCGTCTTCTGCGTCATCGCCCCTCCTCCTACGGCACGGTCTCCTACTGCACGGTCGCCGTCACGCGCGCGAGGTCGTCGAACGCGCGCATGTGGGCGGGTCGATTCATCCACGTCTCGAGCGTCAGCTCGGTCGAGTTGTCGCGGTACGACTGCTCGACCTCCCGCAGGCGCTTGATGATGGATGCCCCGCGCACCATCACCGAGACCTCCAGGTTGAGGCTGAACGAGCGCATGTCCATGTTGCTCGACCCGATCACTGCGACCTGATCGTCGATCGTGAAGTGCTTCGCGTGGAGCACGGTCGGCGCGCGGTAGAGCCAGATGCGCACGCCCGCGCGCAGCAGCTCCTCGTAGTACGAGCGCTGCGCGTGGAAGACGAGCGTCTGGTCGCCGATCTCCGACACGAACAGCTGCACGTCCAGCCCGCTCTGCGCGGCGGTCGTGATCGCGTAGAGCATCGACTCGTCGGGCACGAAGTACGGCGAGCAGATCTGGATCTGCTCCTGCGCCGCGTACAGCAGCGAGTTGAACAGCCGCAGGTTGTTCTCGCCCTCGAACGCCGGCCCGCTCGGCACGACCTGCGCGTCGAGCCCGAGCTCCGGGTCGACCTCCGGCGCTACGATGCTCTCGCGCAGCAGCAGCTCGTCCGTCTCCGAGTACCAGTCGGTCGCGAAGAGCGCTTCGATGCCCGCCGCGATCGGCCCGTCGAAGCGCACGACGAGCTCCTTCCACGCGAGCCGGTCGCCGCTGCGGAGGGGCTTGCGGTGGTAGCCGCGGTCGACCATGTTCTGCGACCCCGTGAACGCCGTCGTGCCGTCGATGATCAGGAACTTGCGGTGGTTGCGCAGATCCGGCCGCTGCCACTGCCCGCGCCACGGCCGCACCGGCAGCATCGCGTGGAAGTCGACGCCCATGCTCTGCAGGCGCCGCTTCGTCTTCCGATACCCCGGCACGCGCACGGACGCGACGTGGTCGTAGAGCACGCGCACCGTGAGGCCGCGCCGCACCGCGTCCTCGAGCGCGTCGAAGAAGTCCGCCGTCGCGTCGTCGAGCGACAGGATGTAGAACTCCACGTGCACGATGCGCTCCGCCGAGCGCACGGCCGAGGTCATCGCCGCGATCGACTCGGCGTAGTCCGTGTACAGCTCGGCGGTGTTGCCGCCGACGAGCGGCATGGCCCCCAGCGTGCGATTGAGCTCGACGATCGGCTCGAGCCACGGCGGCCACGGCGGATCCTTCCGCACGCGGTCCATTCCCTCGGTGGTGTCGAGGATGTACTGGTTGATCTCCGTCTGCTTCTCGCGCCGCCGCTTCGGCAGCCGTCGCGACCCCAGCAGGAGGAAGAGCAGGAAGCCGATGATCGGCAGGATGTAGATCAGCAGCAGCCAGGCGAGGGCCGTCTGCGGGCGGCGATTGCGCGGCACGATGACGAGCGACGTGACCGCGATGACGATCTGGGCGAGCACGGCGACCACGCCGATGATGAAGACCACCCACGCGGAGGCGGTGTCGAGCTCGATGGTCGTCATGGGCGGAGTCTAGTGACGCGGCGGGCGCGTGCCGATGAGAGCCACGACGCCCGCGATCGTCGCGAGTGCCGCGACGAGGCCGACCACGGCCATCCAGTCGCCCGCAAGGTAGGCGTAGCCACCGAGCCAGCCGAACAGGCTCGACCCCGCGTAGTAGCCCAGCGTGTATACGCTCGTCGCCTGCGCGCGGCCCGAGGCGGCGCGCTGACCGATCGCGGCGGATGCGCTCGCATGGCCCGCGAAGAACCCCGCGGTGAGCACGACGAGACCCACGATCACGACGGCGAGCTGCTCGACGAGCGTGAGCACGAGCCCCGCGAGCATGACTCCCGACGAGGCGATGAGCACGGGCCGCGTGCCGAGCCGCTCCGCGATCGCGCCGGCGACGCGCGAGGAGGCGGTGCCGGCGAGGTACGCCGTGAACAGGAGCGACGCGAGCGACGGCGGCAGCAGGAACGGCGCGCCCTCGAGGTGGAAGGCGAGGTAGTTGTAGACGGTCACGAACCCGCCCATGAGCAGGAACCCCTGCGCCCACAGCGACACGAGCACGCGGTCGCGGGCGAGCCGCGCGATCGTGCGCGCGACGTGCGCGACGCCGCCGACGGGCCCGCGGTCGAAGCCCCGGGCGCGCGGCGCGAGCACCATGAACACGGCGGCCGCGAGCGCCGCGATGACGGCGACGGTCGCGACGCCCACGCGCCAGTCGGTCTGCTCGGCGACGGGGGCGGCGATGAGCCGACCGAGCAGCCCGCCGACGCTCGTGCCGGCGACGTAGGTCGCGGCGGCCGCGGCGGCGTGACGGCGATCGACCTCCTCGGCGAGGTAGGTGAGCGCGATCGCAGGGAGTCCGCCGAGCGCGACGCCCTCGACGATGCGCACGCCGACGAGCGAGACGATGTCGGGAGCGAGCGGCGCGAGCAGCCCGAGCACGGTCGCGCTCACGAGCGCGATGCGCATCGCGGGCAGGCGGCCGATCCGGTCGGCGACCCACGACCACGGGATGACCGCCGCCGCGAGCCCCGCCGTCGTCCCCGACACGGTGAGCGCGGCGGTCGCGGCGTCGACCTCGAGATCGCGGGCGATGAGGGGCAGGATGCCCTGCGTCGAGTACAGCTGCGTGAAGGTCGCGACGCCCGCGAAGGCGAGAGCGACGAGCAGCCGTCGGTACTCGCGGCTGCCGCGGGCGTGCCCCGCCCAGCCGGCAGGCCCGTCGCCCGAGCCCGAGGCCGAGCCCGACACCGGCGCGGACTACCGGAAGTTCACGAACTGCAGCGCGACATCCAGGTCCTTGCCCTTGAGGAGCGCCATGGTCGCCTGCAGGTCGTCGCGGCTCTTCGACTGCACGCGCAGCTCGTCGCCCTGGATCTGGCTCTTGACGCTCTTCGGCCCCTCCTCGCGGATGATCTTCGCGATCTTCTTCGCGTCATCGCTCGAAATGCCGTTCTTGAGCCCGACCTCGATGCGGAACTCCTTGCCGCTCGCGTACGGAGCGCCCGTGTCGAGGCTGCGGATGCCGATGCCGCGCTTGATCATCTTCGACTCGAGCACCTCGAGGACGGCCTTGACGCGCTCCTCGGCGCTCGCCTTGAGCAGCAGCTTCTCGCCGCTCCACTCGATCGACGCACCGACGCCCTTGAAGTCGTAGCGCTGCGCGACCTCCTTCTGCGCCTGGTTGACGGCGTTCTCCGCCTCCATCTTGTCGACCTTGCTCACGATGTCGAATGAGGAATCAGCCATGCGGGCAATCGTAGTGCGGGGCGGATGGCTGATTCCTTCTCCGACGACGTGATCGGTCGATCGCGGCTGTCAGCCGCGCGGCTCGCGCTCCGGCCGGGGTCGGGCGGTCGACGAGCGCACGACGAGCTCGAACGGCAGCTGCAGGTTCGCCGGCTCCGCCTCGCGCGTCTGCTCGAGCTCGCGCATGAGGAGCTCGACGGCCCGCTCGCCCTGCTGCTCGGGGAACTGCGCGACGGTCGTGAGCCCGAAGAACGGTGCGAGCTCGTGGTCGTCGATGCCGACCACCGACAGGTCGCGCGGCACGTCGAGCCCCATGTCTCGCGCGGCGAGGATGACGCCGATCGCCATCTCGTCGCTCGCGACGACGACGGCGGTCGGGCGCAGGCGCGGGTCGCCGAGCATCTGCTTCGCCGCGACGTAGCCGCTCTCCATCGTGAAGACGGCGGGGAAGTACAGCTCGGGCCGCGGCTCGACGCCCGCGTCGCGCAGCGCGTCCTCCCACCCGAGACGGCGGTTGGTCGGCATGTGGAACGACATCTCGGCGTCGACGTCGCCTCCGATGTGACCGATGACCGTGTGGCCGAGCGAGAGCAGGTGCTCGGTCGCGAGACGCGTGACGCCGACGTCGTCGATCGACACGGTCGGCACGCCGCGGATGGGCCCGCCGACGCCGACGAGCGGCTTGCCGAGGGCGTGCAGCGAGTCGACCTCCTCGGCGCTGAGCTCGAGGCTCACGGCGATGACCGCGTCGACCCGCTGCCGCAGGAGGAACTGCTCGAACACGGTGCTGCGCTCGTTGCTCGACCCGGAGAGGTTGTAGAGGGTGAGGTCGTAGCCGTACTGCATGAGGCGCCGCTGCGCCCCCTCGAGCACGGACGTGTAGAACCAGCGGTTGAGGAACGGCACGACGACGCCGATGTTGCGCATGCGCCCGGTCGCGAGGCTCGAGGCGCTCGCCGAGACGACGTAGCCGAGCTCGGCCGCGGCCTCCTCGACGCGCTCGCGCGTGGCGGAGGCGACGTGCCCGCGTCCGCTCAGCGCGCGCGAGACGGTCGCCGTCGACACCCCCGCGCGGCGAGCGACGTCGTCGATGCCCACCATCTGATCCTCGTTCCGTCTGTCTCTCGCGAGGATACCGGCACGCGGTGCGGGAGATGCAAGCGCTTGCGACGGCGTGGTCACGCGCGCCCGCCGGAGCTTGTATCCTGTTTCTCGCGCGATCGGCCCCGGCCGCCGCGCGATCGGCGAGTTACCCTAGCGGCCAAAGGGATCTGACTGTAAATCAGACGGCTCAGCCTTCGGGGGTTCGAATCCCTCACTCGCCAC